>CALLKB010000164.1 GCA_938008575.1 uncultured Cytophagaceae bacterium
GCAAAAAAAACCGTTGCTGAAAATAAAGTCAATCAAACCCAACAAGATATTACGAATACGCAAATTGAATTAAAAGGAGTAGACCAAGAATACAGCGAAAAAATCAATAAAGCGGAGAGTGATCGTTTTCAAAGTTTGAGCCAAGTGGAAAGCAACCGTGGTGACGTCGCAAAACTTGAAAACCAAGTAACGAATTACACGATTCGTAATGGGATGTACTACATCATCGCCCCGCAAGCAGGTCAAATTATCCAAGCACAAAAATCGGGTATCGGGGAAATTATCAAAGAGGGTGAAGATTTGTTGACCATCGTTCCCGACAATAATCATGTAGCCGTGGAGATTTTTGTTCGACCGGTGGACTTGCCTTTGGTGGCCTCGGGACAGGCGGTCCGACTGATATTTGATGGATACCCTGCGATCATCTTCGCAGGCGGATGGCCTGATCAGTCTTACGGAACCTTTGCCGGAAAAGTATTAACGGTCGAAAATACGATTAATGATTCAGGACTATTTCGCGTTATTGTTGTCGAAGATCCTAAGGTTAAAAAATGGCCCAAAAGACTTCGTATTGGAGCAGGTGCTCAAGGAATTGCCCTATTAAATGACGTACCGCTTTGGTATGAATTATGGCGAAACATCAACGGATTTCCGGCGGATTATTACAGCGGAAAACCAGCAAAAAAGCAAAAGAATGAAAAGTAAATTGTTCTTATTACTTATCGTCTGCTCGAGTAGTTTCGGGCAACAAAAGAGCCTGAGCTCCTCGGAATTTTGGCAAATTGTGCAGAACTATCATCCTGTAGTGAAGCAGACTCTGATTGACATTAAACAATCAAATGCGTCATTAACCATGGCTAGAGGCGCATTTGATCCTGTTTTACAGCACTACAGTACGCAAAAAACCTTGGATGGAAAAAACTACGTCGACTACCATGCCCCGGCATTGTCGATCCCAACCTGGTATGGAATTGAACTGAGCGCTGGAATCGAAAACATACAAGGTACACGTTTGGACCCAAGCCAAACCATGGGTCAAACTAGCTACCTGGGTATTCAAATTCCTTTGGCGAAAAACCTCGTGATGGATAAGCGAAGAGCCGCACTCCAACAAGCCAAAATCATGCAGAAAATGGCCATTCAGGACCAGCGTGCTGAGCTCAACAAGCTACTGCTAGATGCGATGGAAAGTTATATTGCATGGGTTAGAAGTTACCAGGTTTTACAACTGGTCGAGGCAAATTATCTGAACGCTTCTAAGCGACTAGACTTTGTACGGAAGAGTGTCGAATTTGGCGACAGGCCCGCTGTAGATACTCTAGAGGCGCTGACACAAAAGCAGACATTTGAAAATATTCTGAGTGCGAAGGCGCTTGATTTCGCAAACGCCCGACTGAGCCTTTCTGCCTTTTTATGGACAGGAGACAATCGCACCGTTGACTTAAGCGAAGAGGTAATTCCCGCGGCAAACGAAGAAATTCGCCTACTTGCAAATGCGGATCTTAACCTAGCAAGTCTGCTGGAAAAAGCAATGCAAAATCACCCAGAGATCAATAATTACCGAAACAAATTGGATGTCCTAGGCATCGAAAAGAAACTAAAATTTCAAAGCCTACTTCCTAAAATCGATGTAAGTTATAATCATTTATCAAAAGGCGGTCCCTCACTTTACGGCGCTACATTTTTGGAAAACAATTATAAATATGGCATCAAGTTTGAACTGCCCCTTAGGCTGTCAGAAGGTCGGGGCGCATACCAAGCAGCCAAACTGAAGTTGGAAAACGAACAATTAAACTTAAATCAAAAGCAGGTACAGGTCACAATCAAAGTGCGTAATTATTACAATCAATTTGAGGCCTTACAAAAACAAATTCGAACGCAAGAAGCTGCCGTGGCAAATTACCAATCACTTGTCAGAGCCGAAGAATCCCGGTTTGAATTGGGAGAATCTTCCTTATTTTTGATTAACAGTCGGGAAATGAAATCACTGGAAGCAGCGGAGAAACTAGCCGACCTGAAAGCCTACTTACAAAAAACTACTTTTGCTTTGCAGGCAAGTGCGGGAGTTCTGTATGAAAATTAAGATGTTCGACTTTTTACCTGTTCAAAAGCCTCTTCATAATCTGATCGCATCGTGCCCATGATCCGGTCCCAGAACAATAAGTATAGCCCGTAATTTCCAGTGAAATATTTGTGATGCTGGTTATGTGCAACGGCCGTATTCACCCAGCGTCCCACGCGTGTCGTGCTAAAGCCTTTGGGATACAATTCCCAGCCCAAATGTCCATATATGTTGTAGATAATGGAAAACAAGAAGAAAATGGGCACATGTGTTACGTGCATCGGAATGCTGAAATAAAACAAAATGATAATTCCATTTTCCAAAATCGCCTCCAAGGGATGAAAAGCATAGGCCGCCCACGGTGACGGATTCGTTGATTTATGATGAACTAAATGAAACCATTTGAATAAAACGGGATGATGCATTACGCGATGAATCCAATAAAAATAGGTGTCGTGCAGGACAAACATGATCGGGTAAGCTAGCAAATAATAAGTCCATCCGTAGGTGGCAATATCCTTGTAAATCGTCGTATAGGGACGAATGGAAGGGTTAAAAACCACAGCTGTCACGATACCTGCGAAAATGCACATGCTAGAAAAAGAGAAAAGAATTTCCCTGACATAGTCTTTCGTCGCAGGAAAACGAACTTGGATTTTCTGTGCTGCAATTCGATTCCGAAGGATAAAATAACAGAGTAAAAATGCCGCGCCTGCCAACAAAAAATAGCGACTACCTACTTTGTTAAGAATTTCAAGAAATTTGTCGAGGAAAAAATTCATCATATTTAAGTATTGAATGGGGGGCTCCCTATTTTTTTCTACCCCACCAATTCGCTAAAATTGATGCGGTAATATTTTGCATCGAACCAAAAATTCCGGGTACCAATCCCATCGTGGCAATGTAACCCATTTTAGCTGCAATGCCTGAGGCTAAGCCCGCATTTTGTAAACCAACTTCAAATGCAATTGTTCGAGAGTCCTGTTCATTAATTCCCATCCATTTACTGATCCGGTAACCGAAAAAATAACCTAAGAGATTATGAATCAATACGATTAAAATCAATAACCATCCAATGGACATAAGTGTACTGTGACCCGCTGAGACAGTCAATGCCACGATAAAAATAATGGATGCCATCGATAAAATAGGCAATAATTCATCCAGCCATTTCTGTTTGCCATAGGCATATTGATTATAGACTAAGCCAGCAATAACCGGGAAAATGACGATTTCCATAATGTGCCAAAACATATCCCAAAAGTTAATGGGCACTAATTGGTTGGCAAGTAATTTCATCAATAAAGGGGTTAAAAGGGGTGCAAGCAGGGTGGAAATCGCGGTGACAGTCACCGAAAGCGCTAAGTTTCCCCCGGAAATAAATGCCATGACATTCGAAGCAACTCCGCTGGGCGAACAACCTACTAAGATAATTCCGGCGGCAATTTCAGGAGGAAGATCTGTCGTCATCGCTAGGGCCAAACCGATTCCCGGCATGATTAAATAATGACAAAATATACCAGCAAAGATGGGTTTGGGCGATTTGACAATCTCCACAAAGCGGGATAAATTCATGTGAATCCCCATGCCAAACATCGTTACTACCAACAAAGGGGAAACCAATTTCTTCAACGGAAATCCCTGATAACTAACCATGTTTTCAGGAAAGGTGAAGGCGTAGGTAGAAGCCGCAAAAATGAAAAATGTATACGAAAATCCTTTCAACAAGGGATAGGCTTGAAATCCTAAAGCCAACAAGGCAAAAAATAAAATCAGTAAAATGGGAGCAACAGAAACGCCAAGCAAAAAGCAGGTAGCAGCACCGATACCCGCAAATAAGCCCAAAGCAAGACTAGCTTGACAAAAAAGGTGTTTCATGTTTGATAGGTTTATTTTGATAAAAATAACAAAAATATAGTTGGGGCTCCACATCCTTCCCTAACTTTAAGGGAATAAGACCTATTTATGTTACAAACACCCAAAGTAGCCATCGTCACAGGTTCCGCGCGCGGCATCGGTTTAGCTACGGCACAATTATTTCAAAGCCACGGCTATCGCGTTGCACTCGTTGACCGAGATGAATCCGAGGTACGAAAAGCGGCAGCGGGAATCGAAAATTCGATTGCGATTGCTTGTGATATTTCGT
>CALLKB010000165.1 GCA_938008575.1 uncultured Cytophagaceae bacterium
AGAAGTGGTATTTGTACCCGTAGTTCCATTGAGCACGTAAGTAATATTGGCTGTAGTCGCTGTATTTGAACTCGTTAATATGACCGTGTAGGTTCCGTTGTTGTTATCGACAACCGTTCCCAAAGTACCTGCCGAAGTTGCAACACTCACTGTACCACCCGTTGTAGTAAGGTTATTTCCAAGCGCATCTTTTAGTTGAATCGTAATCGTTGAGGTGGACGTACCATCCGCATTGATTGTTGTTGGGTTGGCTGAAATTAACGAAGTGATTGGACTCGCAACAACTGGCACGGAACCACAAATATAAAGTGAAGGAGTATTGCTACAGTCAAAAGCTACAACGTCTGCGGCAGCTGAAGTACCATCACCCATACTACCATTGATTTTATGTCCCACATAACAAAACTGTGTAGATCCTTGCTTTAGGTAAACCAACGTATGACCCCCAATTTCAGCAAATAGCGCTTTATCCGCTCCTTGGTTGAAAGTGGAAGGAATTGCGGGGTCATAATTTATTGCCGAGTTAGGTTGACCCAACATATTACGTTGGTTTTCTCCCCAAGAGTAAAGATCCCCTGAAACTGTCACAGCAGCAGCTGCAGAATAAGCAGCATCATGTTCTTGTACGGAGAATGTTGAGATGTTCGACATATTCGTTGAAGCACTTTGCTTAACATTCACCCAGGAAGTACGAACAGTTGTGGTATAATCTCCCACTTGCTTATTGTTATTCTCACCCAAAGCATATAAATAGCCTTGGTTTGATAATAAATAATATGTGTTATTCGTGGAAGTTGTCGTGTTGTTACCTCCACCAACGCCAATCATTTTCACATCGGAAGCCAAAACGCCAGTTGGCAAAGTCATTGCCGTCGCATATGTTTTGGAAGCAACAGCAGAAGCATTACCCAAAAATGTCGAAGCCCCCCATGTATAAATGGCTCCTGACGTAGTTACCGCCATTAAAGCATTATGTGTATTGTCAGCAACCTGACCACGAACAGCATCCACGTTTGACAAATAAACCCCCGCGCTTGTTTGAACTTTATACCAAGTTTTCGCTTGTGCTGTGCTAGGCGTTCCTGAAGCACCATTACCTGCTAATTGCAAAGCTGCCTGAGTCAATACCCAAACATCCCCAGCAGAAGTTACAATGGCAAGCGTTTGGTATGTTGTAAACAACATTTTTACGTTGGCAGGTGTTACACCTGAAGGTAGTCCTGTTGAAGGGTCACCGCCAGTTGGTGTAACTATGTGATGAAAAGCATCATTGCTACCTGTTAAAGAGGTTTCCAAAATTGTTCCGGAAGTTCCCCAAGCGAATAAACCAGTTGTGGTTAAAACAATCCCTTGCGCAGAAGTCCGGTTACTACCTAAAGAAGCTTTAAGTACGGTTCCAGTCAAAGATGGATAATTCGTCACGTTGATATCCTGAGGAGATAATACGGCAGCAGTACCGCTATTTGACATTAAATCACCCCAAACAGAATAAGTCCCATCTGATTTGATTGCAACCGATTGGTGGAATGAACTAATGATTTTATCGTACTTATTTGTGGGAACGCATTGAGCGACTAATTCAGTCGTGCGTAATCCGAATACAAGCGATAAAAGAATAATTGTGATAAATTGAGACTTAAGCACACGAAACAGTGCTAAACCCCCAGAGGATCTCTGAGTAGACTGATCAATCATTTATTTTATAATTTAGATAACGAAGCTATCAAGCTTTCGTCAAGTTGTACGTGCACAAAAGTAAACTAATCACAGAAAATAAAACAAGACGAATGTCAGTTGTATGGTAGAGTGCCTCTGTACCAAAATTTAATAAAGGCCAATTAGACGTCAAAAATAAAGAAAAGCCTGAAATTTACTTGTCCTGTTTTCGAAAAGCAGGACAAATTTATAGCTGAGCAATTGAACCGAAATGCCATTAAATTGCCTGAATTTATCAATTTATTGATTATTCGGCAACGTGTTAGTCGTCGGTTTTGATTTGCGCATTGAAAGGAATTCCTAATTGAAAGCGCATGTCTGCTGTTGTTTCATCAGGAAGTACATCCAATCCATAGCGAATTTGCTCGATGGGGGTAGCATTTAATGTTCCAAATAAACGATCCCAAATGGAGAAAATGTTCCCGTAATTCGAGTCGGTCTGTGGGCGCTCCACATGATGGTGAATCTTGTGCATGTCGGGCGAAACAATGATGTAAGAAATGGCACGGTCTAAACCTTTTGGAAGACGAATATTTGCATGGTTGAACTGGGATAATAGTGCACTCATACTTTGGTAAAGCATGACCAGCCACATCGGAGCGCCACAAATCAAAACGCCCAAAAGCGTAAAAATGGCACGAAAAATGCTCTCGCCAGGGTGATGGCGATTTGCTGTGGTGGTATCTACCATCGTATCAGCATGGTGAACCATGTGAAACTTCCATAGTACTTTAATTTTATGTTCGATCCAATGGATGAAATAGGCCCCCACTAAATCCAAAAGCAATAATCCAACGATGAGTTGCGCCCAGCCCGAAAGTCCACTCCATGGCAACAAACCGAATTGATTCTCCACGGCCCAATCACTCGCCTTCACGATGACAGAGGCAAAGGCAAAATTGATTATGATTGTGGTCAAGGTGAAAAATAGATTGATTCCTGCATGTTTCCATTTGTTGTAGCCAAAACGGACCAAAGGGATACCGCCTTCGATTAACCAAAAAAAAGCAATTCCACCTGCTAAAATAAAGGCGCGATGCGCGCTGGGAATTGTGTCGAAATAATGAATTAATTTTTCAAGCATAAGTGTGGGGTGGGTTGACGCTGCCGGGGTCTGCGACCCCGGCAGCGTCTAAGTTAACAGCTTTTTATAAA
>CALLKB010000166.1 GCA_938008575.1 uncultured Cytophagaceae bacterium
GAGGAGGACTTGCCGCAGTACCACCGGCACTACCGGTACCACTTGGTGCTTGAGGAGGTGCGGCTTCACCACTTGGAGGTGCGGTTGCAGCGACTGCAGCAGCAGCGCGGTGAAGACGACGAGGGCGATGAAATAAAGAGAGATGATTGGTAGTAGAACTCATAAAGCCTAATCGTGAGCTAGTCAATTAGAATGATAATCATTATTATATAAAAGTATATTACTACCCATTGGTATAATTTCAGTTCTTGAATCAGGAATTTCTAACTTTTTTTGCACTTCTAAACATCTTTTTCTAGCTAATTCTTGATTATACAGTTTCTCACCTGTTATATCAGCATAACCTGTTATTATCACTTTTGAAAGCGGCTTAATAAATGATTTAATATTATTAACAATATCTACATTGTTTTTATCTAATTCAGCACTATTATGATCTAAAAAGGTATAGCCTAAAGCTGCCGCCATTCCGATTCCCGCATCATTCGTTGCAGAACCACCGATCGTTAATACAATCGTAGTGGCTCCCGCCTCAGCCGCATGGCGGATTAATTCCCCTGTTCCGTAGGTACTCGTCTTTAATGGATTCTGCTCTTTTTTCAATAATAAGCCCAAGCCAGAAGCACGCGCCATTTCGATGTAGGCTGTTTTTTGGTCGGCCAACCATAAATAAGATGCCTCGATAGGCCGAAAGAGTGGATCATTGACCTGAACGGAAATCCATTGTCCCCCATGCATTTGTTGGACTACCTCCAAGGTTCCCTCCCCGCCATCAGCCAAAGGAATAGATTGAATACTGGATTTTTTCCGTTTATTAAGGATACCTTTGGCAAGCGCTTCGGCTGCTTCATGGGCACTTAAAGATCCTTTGAATTTGTCGGGGCAGATTAATATGTTCACTTGTGCAAGTTAGGGACATTTCTTTAATTTGTATTGCTAACCCCCAGCCATGAAGTACCTACTTTTTATCCTCATTACTTTTTTGATTTCCGCTTGTACGCACCAGCCTGATTTGACAGGTTTTGACGCGGAAGCGTTTAAAATGGATAGAGGCGGCTGCAATGGCCAACGTGCTAAGCAAGTGGCCTGGTTAAAAGCGCATAAGATGGAATTGCGTGGGACAACGTCAAATAACATGGAGGATATTCTCGGCAAACCTGATATCCAGCAATTAGCCGATCGGAATCAAGAATATTACATTTATTTCCTAGAGCTAGGCCCTCATTGTAATCAAAAAACTTCTCAAGCCAAATCGATCGCCTTTCGTTTTAGTGCAATGGGCATCGCGACTGAAATCACATTTCAAGCTGGCGTACCTCTATAAAAAAAGCCCTCAATTTTCATCAAGGGCTTCCTATTATCTTCTTCGTTTTCCTCTCGGAATCACTTTCGAACTTCGCGCGCCGCGTGGCATATCACGTTTCCGTGAGCGGTTATTCGCATAAGCTCCCGCTCCACGCATCCCCACCATTTCTAAATCGATGGTTCTTTTAGCCAAATTCGTATCACGCACTTTGACTTTTACAGCATCGCCAAAAGTAAATACGCGACCGTTCGATTTCCCTACAATCCGGTAATTGTCCTTATCTAAATCGTAGAAGTCGTCATTTAAATCCACCATGCGAACCAATCCTTCGCAAGAGGTATCGCCGATTTCCACAAACAAACCAAATTCTGTGACGCCTGTTATGATACCATCAAAAATCTGAGGTTCATGCAAGCTCATGTATTCCACTTGCTTGTATTTGATCGACGCACGTTCCGCATCAGCTGCTAATTTTTCACGATCCGATGAGTGCTTACATTGAATTTCCAAAGGTGCGCGCTCCGGAGAAGCACCTCCATCTAAATAATGTTGGAGCAAACGGTGTGTCATCACATCCGGGTACCGACGAATCGGACTCGTAAAGTGTGAATAGAATGGAAATGCCAAACCAAAGTGCCCAATCGCATCTGTGCTGTAACGCGCTTTGGACATGGTCCGCACCGCTAAACTCTGCAAGACATGCTCCTCGCCTTTGCCTTCGATGGATTCCATCAAAGCATTGAATGATTTACTAACCTGCTTAGGTTCTGTGGTTACTTGATATCCGAATTTCTTCGCGAATGTCGAGAATACCCGCAATTTCTCTGGATCTGGAGCCTCATGCACCCGGTAAACCATCGTATTGCGCGGATCCGTTTTCTTTAAATCATGCACATAAGTCGCCACACGCTTATTAGCCAATAACATAAATTCCTCGATCAACTTGTGCGCATCTTTACGAACGCGAGGATGTACCGCTATCGGCTTGCCAGCTGCATCCAATTCAAAACGAACTTCTGCCGTCTCAAAATTCACGGAGCCATGTGCAAAACGTGCATCACGTAATTTGTGTGCTAATTGATTCAAAGCCTTGATAATAGGCTCGTATGAATCCGTCACCTCTCCCGTGTGCTCAATTAATTCTTGGGCTTGTTCATAAGCAAAGCGACGATCGGAATGGATCACCGTTCTTCCAAACCATTCCTTGAGAATGACCCCATTCGGGTCAAATTCAAATACGGCTGAAAACGTTAATTTGTCTTCATTAGGTCGTAATGAACAAAGGCCATTAGATAATTTTTCGGGCAACATCGGCACCACGCGATCCACTAAATAGACAGAAGTTGCGCGTTTGTAAGCCTCTTGATCCAATAAACTACCCGGTTTCACATAATGGGAAACATCGGCGATGTGAACACCAATTTCCACGTTGCCATTTTTCAAGACTTCATAGCTTAATGCATCGTCAAAATCTTTGGCATCAATGGGGTCAATCGTGAAACTCAAAACCTTCCGCATGTCGCGGCGTTTTTTGATTTCTTCCTTAGGTATTGTGGTATTGATTGATTCTGCCATGTATTCTACATCAGCAGGAAATTCATAAGGCAAGCCAAATTCCGCTAAAATAGAGTGCATTTCTGTCTCATTTTCGCCTGCTTTACCTAATACTTTAATCACCCGACCTTCTGCTTTTTTGCCTGGGCTACCCCAACGGGTAACTTCGACAATCACTTTGTCTAGATGATTAGCGCCCATTACTTCTGTGCGCGGCACGTAGATATCTTCGTAGATTTTCTTGGAATCCGGGATCAAAAATGCATAATGTGGTGTCACCTGAATTACGCCAACTACATCCGTTGATCCGCGTTCTAAAATCTCAATGACTTCTCCCTCAGGGCGGTCGTTCTTCTTTTTTTCTGAAGGTTTACGTGCTTGTACACGTACTCGGTCACCATCTTTGGCATTATTTAAGTCGGCAGTCGCCACCCAAATATCCTTTCCTTCTCCCTCTACCACGACAAACGCAAAACGCGAATTGACGTGGTCTACGCGACCTTCCACAACGAATGATTCGTTGTCAAAGCGAAAATTGCCATCTTCTTGGCGGATTAATCGGCCATCCGAGGCCAAGCGATTTAATACATCGCCGTAAATTTCTTTTGTCTTGCGATCGCGAATCGCGAACGCTTTATGAATCTGATTTAACGAGTATGAACGGTAGTCGTTCAATTCGAAAAAGTCCAATACTTCTTGTTGGAGTCCTTGAAAAAACTTCTCCTCTTTTGGGTTCCTTCCCATAATTATTTTCTATTAGCCTGCAAGGTACATAACCTTCACAGCGTTTCAAATCTTAAAACCTTATTTGTATCTTTACGGGATGAATCGCTCCCGCATTGCGCTATTGTTATTGGTACTCCTCGTTCTTTCTGGAGTTTATTACGGATACCAATCTTTCCAAACAGGTACTCAAGAAACCGCATCGGCTCCTAGTTTAGTTCCAACACCGGAATTTGCCGCGGATTCGGCCTATGCCTTTATTGCCAAACAAGTAGCTTTTGGGCCTCGTGTACCCAATTCTCCTGCGCAAAAAGCCTGTGGAGCTTGGATTGTAGCGAAGATGAAATCCTATGGTTTACAAGTTTCGGAGCAGCCATTTGAGGCGAATCGCTATGATGGAAAAAAATTGCAAGGCCTTAATATCATCGCATCGTTTAACCCTGCCGCGACAAAACGCATATTGATTGCCGCACACTGGGATTCACGTTCGATCGCCGATAAGGATTCTGTTCGCAAAGATGAACCGATTGATGCTGCGAATGATGGTGCATCGGGTGTAGGGGTTATGATTGAATTGGCGCGCGTATTATCAGAGACAAAAGATAAGCCTGCGGTAGGTGTTGATTTCGTGTTTTTTGATTTGGAAGATCATGGGGAACCGCATGACATGGAGGCGGGGAATCCATTAAGTTGGGCCCTAGGCTCACAATATTGGGCGGCACATTTGATGCCGGAAAACTACCGACCTTACTATGGGATTTTATTGGATATGGTGGGTGCCAAAGGTGCGGTTTTCCCGCATGAAGGCACTTCGATGCAATATGCACCGGGTTTAGTTCGCTCGATTTGGTCAACGGCCTCAGATTTAGGATATGGGAGTCAGTTCATTGACGCGGATGCTTTTGGTATATCCGATGACCATACGGCTGTGAATGAAGTTGCCAAAATTCAGATGATAGACATCATCGATTTACGTCCCGTGAATGGCGGATTTGATTTTGGATCCTACCACCACACCCATCAAGATAATTTATCGAACATCGACAAATCCACGTTGAAAACCGTGGGCCAAACACTTTTACAAGTTTTATACCGAGAATAATGGAAGAATTATTGCAAGTACATTTGAATGATACGCACGTAGCTTTGGGTGCGAAAATGGTTCCTTTCGCGGGATATAACATGCCTGTGCTTTACACAAACCTGATCGAAGAGCATAATTGTGTTCGCAATGGAGTGGGTGTTTTTGATGTGAGTCACATGGGAGAATTTTTCTTGAAAGGGGAGAAGGCTTTGGATTTGATTCAATATGTCACTTCCAATGACGCTTCGAAATTAGTGGATGGTAAAGTGCAATATTCTTGTTTGCCAAACGCAACAGGCGGTATTGTAGATGACTTATTGGTTTATAAAATTCGAGATAACGAATATTTATTGGTCGTGAATGCCTCCAACATTGATAAAGATTGGAACTGGATTTCTTCGCACAATACCTTCGGGGTTGAGATGACGAATGCAAGTTCGGAATATTCATTATTTGCCGTTCAAGGTCCTAAGGCAGCGGGTGTTTTACAAACATTGACGACTGTTGATTTGTCGACAATGCCCTATTATACCTTCAAAATTGGTTCTATGGCCGGATTTGATGATGTGATCATCTCGAATACGGGTTATACGGGAGCTGGCGGATTTGAAATCTATGTGAAGAATGAAAATGCCTTAGCGATGTGGAATGCCATTTTTGCGGCAGGAGCTTCGGAAGGTATTCAGCCGATCGGTTTGGGTGCGCGGGATACCTTGCGTACGGAAAAGGGCTATTGTTTATATGGTCATGACATTGATGACACGACTTCACCGATTGAAGCGGGCTTGGGTTGGATTACTTCTTTCAATAAAGATTTCATCATGAAAGATCACCATGCGGCGATTAAAGCGGCAGGTCCTTCGAAGAAATTAGTAGGCTTTGAGATGATTGATCGTGGGATTCCGCGTCAGCATTATCCGATTTTAAATGCTGCGGGTGAGGTGATTGGAGAGGTTACCTCAGGTACACAATCGCCTACGCTTTCGAGGGGAATCGGAATGGGTTATGTGTCCACGGCACACGAGGGTTCAGAAATTTTTATATCCATTCGAGAGAAGGCTTTGAAGGCTGAAATCGTTAAAATGCCATTTGTATAATATGCAGAAAATCGATGTCTGTTTATCGCCTGACTTAATTCACCTCTATGATTTAGTGGGGAAAGCGGTCGTGGTTGTGGATATTTTTCGTGCCACATCGTGTATGGTAACTGCTTTCGCGTATGGTGCTGTCGAAATTATTCCTGTGGAAGATGTGGATGTTTGTGCGTCGCATCGGGAGCAAGGCTATTTGATTTCAGCGGAACGCAATGGTGTGACGCCGGCGGGATTTGATTTTGATAATTCTCCTTTTTCTTATCAGGTAGATCGCGTAAAAGGTGCGAAAATCTGTGTGACGACGACGAATGGAACTGTCGCTTTGCGTCGTTCCGTGCAGGCTGCTCAAGTGTTTGTTGGAGCATTTTTGAATATTTCCTCGGTGGTTCGAGCTTTGAAAGCTTGGGCTGGGGATGCCATCGTCGTTTGCGCAGGCTGGAAAGGGAAACCGAATTTAGAAGATACTTTATTTGCGGGGGCGCTCATTGATGAGCTTGTGGGTCAATACAGCGTCGCAGACGATGCGGCATTGATGGCTTGGAAACAGTTTAATGTGGCCTCGAGTGATTTAATTACGGCCGTGAAGCATTCATCCCACGTGAATCGTTTATTGGGATTGGGTATAGAAAAAGATATTACATTTTGTTTGGAGCGGGATCGTTATGACGTGTTACCGCACTTACAAGGCGATAAATTAGTATTATGAAATTATACAGCACACAACACGAAAGTGCCGATGTAGATTTGCAGGAAGCGATTTTTAGAGGCTTACCGCCGGATAACGGTTTGTATATGCCTTATGAAATTCCTGCAATGCCGGCTTCGTTTTTTGAATCCATCCACACACTTTCTTTGCCGCAAATTGCCAAAGCCGTTTGCAAGAATTTGTTGGGGGCCGACTTAACGGATGCTGAAATTGATAGAATCATAGACACATCGATGACTTTTGAGGCGCCGGTGGTACCCTTGGAAGAAAATGTAGGTGTACTGGAGTTGTTTCATGGTCCTTCCATGGCATTTAAAGATTTTGGTGCGCGCTTTATGGCGGCGATTATGTCGCATTATTTAGTGAAGGCCAAACGTGAGATACGCATTTTAGTCGCTACTTCAGGTGATACGGGCGGTGCGGTTGCGCAGGGATTTTACAATACTCCTGGTATTTCGGTAACGATTTTGTATCCAACAGGCAAGGTTTCCGATATTCAAGAGAAGCAGTTGACGACTTTAGGTGGCAATGTAACAGCTTTGGAGATTGATGGGACGTTTGATGATTGCCAACGCTTAGTCAAGCAGGCGTTTTTGGATGCAGATTTGCGGTCAGCATTTAATTTGGCATCTGCGAATTCCATTAATATTGCTCGTTTGATCCCGCAGTCCTTTTATTATTTTGCGGCCTATGCCGCATTGCGTAAGCAAGGAGTTGCGAAGCCGGTGGTATTCAGTGTGCCGTCGGGTAATTTCGGAAACTTGAGCGCAGGATTAATGGCTTATCAAATGGGCTTACCCGTTCATGCATTTGTAGCGGCATGTAATGCGAATCATCCGGTGCCCGATTATTTGGCAACAGGAAAATATGAACCAAAACCATCGGTCGAATCGATCTCAAATGCGATGGATGTAGGTGCTCCTTCCAATTTTATTCGGATGCGTTTATTGGCAGGCGAGGAAATTGACCAAGTACGTAAAATCGTCAAGGGCTACGATACCACCGACGAAAAGACTAAGGAAATCATGCTGGATGTATACCAACGAACCGGCTATGTAATGTGTCCACATACGGCCGTTGCTTATGATGGCTTGTTGCAATATGCTGCTGAATACCCAGGTGATTATTATGGTGTATTATTGTCTACGGCGCATTATGCGAAATTCTTACCTACCGTTGAGTCAACGCTAGGAACGCGCGTAGAGGTTCCTGCGCGTTTAGCTGAGCTTTTGGACAAACAAAAAAAGTCGATCCCTATGGGTACCGACTTTGAAGGTTTTAAGCAATACTTGCTTGGATAAAAAAAAGGCCATCCGTCAATTGAGGGATGGCCTTTTTCATTATAAAAGTGCCTTGAATTTGTCTTTATCAAGGTAAGCTTGCATTAATATCAAAACAACAACTGGAATTCCTACGCCCACTGTTCCGGCGATGTAGATATCAAATAATAAGATATTTACGGCAATCGGAGCAAGAATTAAAAGCGCTTTTGCACGTTGCGCTGGGAGTAAGATTAATGCACCTCCAATGATTTCTAACACTTTAATAACGGCTAAGTAGCCTGTTCCTCCAAATAGTTTCATGAATTCTGGAGCTCTTCCTGGCATGGGTTGATCAGCGCCCACATGTAAGAAGTAAGTGATTCCTCCCGCTAGGAAAAGTAGCCCTAATAATACGGCAGGTACGTGTTTAAGTAGTTTCATGTGTGTAAGTTTTTGGTTTAATTTTTTCGAAATAAGGATAATCTTTTTAGAATTCCAACATATTTCAGGGATCTTCGGAAGTGATTTATTTTATTCCGAGGTCATTTAAACCTACGAGAAACCGCTATTAGTAATTTTATGCAATGTTTTTATTCGAATGAATTGAAAGCAATATGCGATGAAGAATGTACTTGTTCTAGGCTTCTCTTTTCAAATAGTCATTCCGCGATAAATACTTTTCGATAATGACATAAAGCAAGATAAATAGGTAGCGGCTACCCATTTCTTTGATCTTTAAGTTTGACTCGCCCGCTTTCCGATTTCGCCATGAATTGGGGAGAACGCCATAAGAATAACCGCGAATAATGGCTTTTAATGGCAATTCGATGGTTAAATTAAAATGGGCTGACAGGAACGGTTTCAGCCCTAGAATAGTCGATTTTTTGTACAACTTGAACGCATTCGTTGAATCATTGTAGGACATGCCTAGTAGCAAGCGAATCAAGGTATTTGCAAATCGATTAATTAAGTATTTGTGCTTTGGATAGTCATAGGTTGCTCCCCCTCGAATGAACCGAGAACCAAATACGCAATCTAAATTTTCAGCGACCATCTTCCGATAGAACGCAACAAGGTCTGCTGGGTCATCAGATAAATCAGACATCATAATCGCCACACAATCCCCTTGAAAACGTTCTAAGCCATAACGAATGGCATAACCAAAACCATTCGGTCCATGATTTGTATGAACAACTAAGCTTGGGATGGTTTGCTGAATTGTTGTCAGTAAGCCGAGTGTATTATCCTTTGAATTGTCATTGATAACGACGATTTCGTGGTCAATTTGTTCTTCCTGCAATTTGGCATAAAGCGTTCGTAGGGTCTCTTCGATGGAACCTTCTTCATTATATGCTGGGAGAACGATGCTTAATTTCATTAGGCTAAAATGGCTTTTAATGAGGCTTCATCTGCGATAAACCACTCATGAACTTCTTGAAGTAGGGTAGGAACGCTGATTTCAGGTTTCCAGCCGCTAAACTCCGCGATTTTGCTGTTATCTGTAATGTAAATAGGTAAGTCGCCAGGTCTGTTTTCTAGCGATGAGCCCATTTCAATCGTATTTCCTGTGATTTGCGTACATAAATCAGTCAATTCAGCTAAGGAAACGGTGTTTTCAAGACCTCCTCCTACGTTGAAAATTTGACCTTTTTGTAATCCCAAATTGGCAATCTGCCATTGAACCAAGCGGAATAAATCACGAACATGCAACACATCGCGCGCTTGTTGGCCTAAACCACCATAGCCAATGTATCCCAAACGACCTTTCCAGAAATGTTTGGCCATCCAAAGTACGATAACCCCTTGGTCAATTTTGCCCATTTGGTAAGGGCCACTTAATACACCACAACGGTTAATCACGGCGGGTAGGCCAAAATTATGGGCGAATTCTTGGATGAAGTATTCAGACGCTAATTTGGTCGCTCCGTATAACGAACGTAAACCTTCTAAAGGATAGTTTTCGGCTACGCCTTGCTCCGACAAGCCCTTCAGTGCTTGGTCGTTTGATAGATTAAAGCGCTTGGGAGAAGCAACTAAATTGGCTTCAGCGAGGGTATCGTAAGGGTAAACGCGTGAAGTTGAAAGGAAAATGATTGCCGCTTGATGTTTTTTGGCAAAATAGAGCGTGTTAATTGTCCCGTTTAAGTTGGTGTCAATTAAGTTTTCTAATTCTCCCGGTACTTTTCCCGCTAAAACAGAAGGTTCTGCAGCTGCATCAATCACGATGTCAACGGCAGGAATGCGATCGAAATCCGTTTTTACACGCACATCGCCATGCACAAATTGCCCGCCGGCAGCGATGACTTTTTGCAAGTTGACCTCCGAGCCTCTGCGCGATAAATTATCTAAGCAATAGACTTCAGAATCCGTGTAATATTGTTTGAATAAAACGGCAAGGTTTGAACCTACGAAGCCGCAACCTCCTGTAATTAATATTTTCATGCTTCCATGTAACGGTTGTAGATGTCAACAAAAACATCTTCCAATGATTTCGTAATGTCCCAATTTGGGTAATGCGCTTTCATTTTGCGCAAATCACTGTAATAGCAAATGTGGTCACCGATGCGGTTTTGGTCCACATATTTATATTTCATGGGCTTACCAGAAATTTTTGCGATCAAGTCAAATGCTTCTAAAATTGAAACTGAATTGTCTTTTCCTCCACCGATGTTGTACACCTCAGCTACGCGTGGCGCTTGGATGAATTCCTCGATGAAACGAGCTACATCGTATGAGTGAATGTTATCACGAACTTGCTTTCCTTTATATCCAAAAACGCTGTATTCACGTTCTTCAATGTTACATTTGATCAAATAGCTCAAGAAGCCATGCAATTCAACACCCGCGTGATTGGGTCCTGTTAGGCAACCTCCACGTAAACAAGCAGTTGGCATATTGAAATAACGGCCGTATTCTTGTACAGAAATATCCGCTGAAACCTTGGATGCGCCAAACAAGGAGTGTTTCGATTGGTCAATGCTGAAATGTTCAGCAATTCCATGTTCGTACGCCGCGTCATCGTAATCAAAGCGAGTTTCTAACTCCTTCATTTTGATGTTGTTAGGCGCGTCTCCGTAAACTTTATTTGTCGATAAATGTACGAAAGGCACCTCAGTCGAATAGCGACGAAGGGATTCTAATAGATTGAATGTACCTACGGCGTTTGTGTCAAAATCCTCGAAGGGTATCGATGCAGCGCGGTCATGGCTCGGTTGAGCTGCCGTATGAACAATTGCATCAGGTTTGATTTGTGGAATGATGTCTAAAATGGCTTGACGATCACGAATATCAATGTTCGTGTACAATTTGTATTGACTGCCATATTTTGCCAATCGGTCTTTGTTGGAAGAATTATCTCCTTGTAGGCCAAAGAAAATAGCACGCTGATTGTTGTCAATCCCGTGTACTTCCCATCCTTTTTCTAAGAAATATTCACTTACTTCTGAGCCAATAAGACCCATCGAACCTGTTACGATTAATTTTTTAGACATCTCAAATTTATTTAAAAGACAAAGTTAACAAAAATGTCAATTTTTACCATCTATTGTGCCATATCTAATATGCGCAATTGCAGTTTTCGGTCACCTCTGAATTCATTAATATCCAAATGATAAACGATTTTGATAGGTATTTGCTTCTCATAGGCATCCACCAATCCTTCATAATAATCTCCTCGAATTCCAAATCCTACGGCTTCCCAAGCCTGTCCTCCCGGTTGATCTGAAATGACAATTTTCAAATGTTCCTCTTTCATGATTAAGGGTGCTCGGCAAAGGTAAACTTGGCTGCTTAGGAAATTCGGGAGCATGTTGGCAGGACCATAAGGAGATAGCCTACACAGCAGATTATCATAAAATTGTAGACTCAAAGCTTGCAAAGGAATTTCCATGTCGACTGTTAAATCTGCTTTTTGTTCACCTTCAGGGGTTCCTGCTTTAACCAAACTTTCGAATCGTTCGATGAATGCGGGTAATGCTTCTTTGGTCAAATGTAAACCTGCGGCATGAGTATGGCCTCCAAATTGTGCCAACAAATCCGCACATTGTTCGAGTGCATGATGTATGTCAAATCCCTTAACGGATCGTGCAGATCCCACGACTTGACCATGTGATTCGGTTAAAATGATAGTGGGGCGGTAGTAATATTCTTGAATTTTACTAGCTACAATTCCCACGACGCCTTTGTGCCATCCCGACTGAAAAAGCACGGTGCTATTCGCGTTTTGTAGAAAATCATTTCCTTCAAATAATTGTAGGGCTTGTTGGACAATCTCTTTTTCCACCACCCGTCTATCCAAATTTTGTTGGATGACCGCTTCTGCCATCATACCTGCTTCTGTTTCGTCTACCGCTAATAGCAATTTAACGGCACCATGGGCGTGATCCATGCGACCGGCGGCATTGATGATGGGCGAGATGGAAAAAACGATATCCGAAATTTGAATCGGGGCTTTTTTGTTGGCTTTTTGCAATAAATAGCCCAACCCGGGACTAGGGTTCGTGCCTAATTTTTGTAAGCCGAAATAGGCTAGAACCCGATTTTCATCAATAATTGGAACCATATCGGCCGCAATGGATGCGGCCAATAAATCGATTCGATCCATCAGAGGGTCCATGTCCAAATCATTTTCCTGGATGAATCCTTGTAATAATTTGAATCCTACGCCACAGCCGGTGAGCTCTTTGAAGGGATATCCGCAATCTTTGCGTTTGGGATCGAGGACAGCGTATGCTTCTGGTAGGGTTGCTTCAGGAAGGTGATGGTCACAAACGATAAAATCGATTCCGTTTTCGTTGCACC
>CALLKB010000167.1 GCA_938008575.1 uncultured Cytophagaceae bacterium
CCACTTGGCCTCCTGTACTACCCGCAATATGCGAAATCGTATCTCCCGAAACTCCCGCGAATTCCCGGTAAATCGGCGGAACTAAGGCGCCAAAAATACTGCACAAGCTTAGTGCAATCGACATCCCTAATGACATCCCCAAAAAGCGCATGGCTAATCCGAATGTCAAGCCTCCGATGCCCCACAAAACGCCAAAGGTGAAAGTCCAGAAAAACACATCCGAATCCACTTGTTGGATGATGCTCATAAAATCCGGTATGGTCAAATAAGCCGCTACAATCGGGACAATCAACCAAGAAAACACCCCACCTACTAACCAAGCACTTTCCCAAGACCATACATGGATTTTACGATAAGGAATATAAAATGAGCCGGAAGCAAAACCGCCCAAAGAATGAAAAAGTAATCCTAAAATAGCACCCATAATATCTGTTAGTTTATCGTAAATAAATAAGTTCCTGATCCAAGTCGCACACGATCACCTGAGATTTCCACCCCATCTAATGTTCGCCGATTTTGACCAAAGGCAGGCAATATAACACTCGCACTTGTATTCACAGGCACTTCTACTTGAAGCCTAAATACCCCCGAATCTAATCGCCAATCCGAAGAAATTTTTCCATAAGGAGTTTCCAAACTTGTTTTGGCAAAGCTTAATCCTCCTCCTAATTCAGGCTTTATGACACTTTGTTTGTAACCAGCACCATCAAATTCTTCCGTATCAATACCCCCAATCGTCCGATACATCCAATCACCAACCGCCCCATAGGCATAATGATTAAAGGAGGTCATCCCAGGATCTTGAAATGTCGAATCCGGTTTCATTGAATCCCAACGCTCCCAAATGGTCGTTGCACCATGTGCCTTAATGGGATATAACCACGACGGATAAGTATCCTGTAACAACAATTTAAAGGCCACATCATTCCGACCGAATCTCGTTAAAACAGGATTCAAAAATGGTGTCCCCAAAAATCCCGTTGTTAAATGATATTTATAACCCTCAATGTTGGTAACCAAACGAGCCAAAGCAGCTTCACGCAAAGAGCCAGGGATCATATCAAATTGCAAAGCCAAGATGTAAGCTGTTTGCGTCTCAGAAATCAAACGCCCATTCGCCGTCATAAATTCCTTTTGAAACTGCAATTTAATACGATCTAATAAGCGCTCCCATTCCTTGTAATCTTCCCTTTTACCTAAAATACGCGCCGTTTTAATCATCAATTGAGTGTTGTAAGCATAAAAACATTGCGCAACTAAATAGTTGTCTGTAACCGCCGACTTCTGTCCGATCATTCCTTTAGAATCATCCACTCGATATGAAAGCCAATCGGCAAATTGAAAACCCGTATTCCACAAATCATTTTTCGCCGCACTTCGCACATAATTCAAATAAGCCTTCATGCTCGCGTATTGATTCTCCAAAACCTGCTTATCGCCATAGCTCGTATAAACATTATACGGAATGATGATACTGGCATCAGACCAACCTGCTGCTCCCGCTTGCGTATTTTCTTTACCAATTGTGGTACGCGTCAATACATCGGGAATAACGAAAGGAACAGCTCCATTGGGCGCTTGATCCGCCTGAACATCTTGCAGCCATTTGGCAAAAAACTGATTCACATTAAAGTTAAAGGCCGCCGTTCTAGAAAATACCTCCGCATCGCCTGTCCATCCTAAACGCTCATCGCGCTGTGGACAATCCGTGGGAACATCTAAGAAATTCCCTTTTTGACCCCAACGAATATTCGATTGCAATTGATTCAACAAAGGATTACTCGTTTCAAAAGAACCTGTCGACTCCATATTCGAGTGCAAAGCAATAGCCGTGAAATCTTCTGGTTTAACATCATAACCCTCCACCTGAACATATCGAAAACCAAAGAATGTAAAATGCGGCTCAATGATTTCAGGCATACCGGAAAGTTCATAGCTTGCTTGCGCTTTGGCAGAACGTAAATTGGCAAAATAGGGCTCACCAAATTTATCCAACATCTCCACATGGTAAAATTTCACTTGTTGGCCTGCTTTCCCCTTCGCCCGAAACTTAACCCAACCCACGATATTTTGACCAAAATCCAAAATCACTTTTCCTGAATTAGTACGCAACACCTTTTTAACGGCAACCTGTTCTTGCTTACGAATCGGTTCATTGATTTGCGCGCGCAAAACATCGAATGAAGCCGAAGTTTCAACCGCAGGCGTTCCTAGAGCAGGCTTAATACGCAAATCCTGCTTTTCACCATCGTAAATTTCGGATGCAACAATCGAACTTAAACTAACTTTCCATGACGCATCTGAGGCAATGGTTTCTGTTGATCCATCGGCATAGGTAATCTCCAACTGGCTTAAAAGAGCCGTTTGAGCCCCATAAAAATTCTTGTTATTTTCCCATGCAATGCGCGTACGAAACCAACCTGAACCCACAAGCACATTTAATTCATTTTGACCTTTGTTTATATCGGTTGTTAAATCATAAACTTGATATTGCAGATGCTTATTATAACTTGTCCAACCCGGAGTTAGATAGGCATCACCGATTCTCTTCCCATTGATCGAAGCCTCATACAAACCACGAGCGGTAATGAACAAACGGGCTTGTTTCACTTTTTTAGAAGCAACAAATGATTTCTTAAAAAGCGGAATGCGACCGTCAACCGTATCAGCAGCAATTCCGGAACTAATCCATTTAGCCTTCCAATCCGAAGAATTCAAAAATGCCGTGGCAAAGGTAGACTTGAAAACTACGCTGGCTTTGCCCGATTGATCCCAAACCTGAACAGCTACCTGATAAGCCTGATTTGATTTCAAAGTAGCGCCGGCGTAAGGAACAAATATGGATTGATTGGATGAAACTTTACCGGAGTTCCAAACGATTTGGCTTCCTTCTTTCACTTGGATTGAGTAAGCTTTCTGAGTCACATTCCGCTGAATCGATGCTAATTTCCAAGAAAACCGAGGCGCAAGAGATCCAATTCCTTCGGGATTTACTTGGTTCTCAACGAGTACGCGCTGAATTGAAATTTGACTAAACAGGACAGATGGAGCCATAAAAAAGAGCACCCATAAGCCTTTCTGTATTAGAATTTTCATAAATTTCAAGGTTTAGATTTCAAAGCAATCTACGAATGTAAGTTGACAAAATAAAACAACCATCCTTGTCCCCCATAGGAAAGCCAAAACCTTATAACATGAAAATAATTGCATCCCTCACACTAAGCTTAAGTTTTCTACTCTTCGCCTGGTCATCTGAAACAGATCAAGATTGGTCGGAGTATTTAGGTGGCCCCGACCGCAATCATTTTTCACCATTGACACAAATTAATGAAAGCAATGCCAAAGACCTGAAGGTCGCTTGGACATACTCCCTACCCGATTCAGGACAAATGCAGGCAAATCCCATTACAGTAAGGGGTATACTTTATAGTGTCAGCGCATCCGTGCAAGCCTTCGCATTGGATGCTGCGACGGGCAAGGAGATTTGGCGCTTCGGGGATCCGCTAAAAAACTGGGCAAGCACATCGCGTGGCTTGAGCTATGCAGATGGGCGCATTTTATATACGGCTGGACCTAATCTTTGGGCCTTGGAAGCCAAAACGGGAAAGCCTATTGAAACATTTGGAGATCATGGGAAGGTGGATTTGCATACGGGCTTACCAGCCATCGCACAAAACAAATTCATCATTTCAAATACTCCTGGGACGATTGTGGGCGACGTCATCGTCATGCCCTTGCGATTATCTGAGGGGGCAGATGCGGCACCGGGTGACATTCGTGCGTTTAATATAAATACGGGTAAATTAGTTTGGAGCTTTCATACCATCCCATATCCGGGCGAGAAAGGCTATTCGACATTTCCGAAAGATGCCTATCGAAATACCTACACAGGCGCGGCGAACAACTGGGCCGGAATGGCAGTGGACCGTAAGCGTGGAATAATTTATGTACCTACGGGATCGGCGGGTTATGATTTTTGGGGAGGGAATCGGAAAGGCCAAAATTTATATGCCAATTGCCTACTTGCCTTGGATGCGCGGACAGGAAAAAGGCTTTGGCATTTTCAAACGACACACCATGATTTATGGGATCGAGATTTACCTGCGCCACCGAATTTGATTACCGTCACCCGAAACGGGAAACGGATCGATGCCGTTGCACAAATCACGAAACAAGGGTTCGTATTTCTCTTTGACCGCGTTTCGGGTAAACCCTTATTCGACATCAAAGAAATCCCGGTAGAACGAACAGGATTACCGGGCGAACATGTTTGGCCAACACAACCTTTCCCCGTTTTACCTAAACCCTACGCCCGCTTATCGAATGAGATCAAACCGAGTGACGTGAGTCCTTATGCCAAAAACAAGGAAGAACTTTCCGCTACTTTAGGCAAGTTAAAAAGAGCTTGGTACGATGCCCCAAGTGAACAAGGGACGTTAATTCTTCCTGGCTTCGACGGTGGTGGCGAATGGGGCGGCGCGGGTGCTGATCCCGAAAAAGGAATTCTGTACATCAATAGCAATGAAATGGGATGGGTACAGAAAATGGTTAAAAACAAAGCAAGCAACTCGACGAGTGGCGAAGGTTTATACCAACAAAGCTGCGCGAATTGCCATGGAACAGATCGCAAAGGAAACCCAGCATCAGGATTTCCGAGTTTACTGGACATCGAAAAAAAGCGGGATGCCAAATACATCGCACAAATCATACGGAATGGTAAAGGCATGATGCCGGGATTTGGTCAAATCAGCCCGGAGAAACAAAACGCGATTGCCGCATACATACAAGGATTAGCTTCTAAAGAGGTAGCATCCACCCAGTCTCCCGCCATAGTTCCATATCAAATGAGCGGATATAACAAATTCTTGGATTCAGATGGTCTTCCGGGTTTGAGCACCCCTTGGGGAACCTTGAATGCCATCGATATGAACACAGGTAACTATTTATGGAAAATCCCTTTCGGTTCTGAACCATCTCTCGCTAACCAAGGAATACATGATATCACAGGCGGCGAAAATTACGGTGGGCCCATTATTACAAAAAGTGGTTTACTCATCATCGCCGCTACCAAAGACGCCACCCTTCGTATATATGCATCCGCCACGGGAAAACTTTTGGCGAGTTATCCTTTACCCTTTGCCTCCTTTGCAACACCATCCACCTACATGGTCAATGGAAAACAGTATGTCGTTGTGACATGCGGTGGGACGAAGTTGGGGACGCCGAAGGGGAACTTGGTGGTAGCTTTTTCAGTGAAGAGTTAAGAGTTAAGAGTGAAGAGTTAAGAGTGAAGAGGTAAGAGGTAAAGTTTGTAGGTACGCCTAAAAACCTTACACCTTAGAATTAAAATGCTTTTTAACCCTAGGCTAAAGCCTAGGGAGATCCCCAGACTAAAGTCTGGGGTTAAGAATAAAAAACCCCAGGTTTTAACCTGAGGAAATAGACGCGAG
>CALLKB010000168.1 GCA_938008575.1 uncultured Cytophagaceae bacterium
CCAAAAATGTTGACTCCACAAGAACAAGCTGATTGGACACACGTTGCATATCGTAACAATGCCGCGGCTAACGGAACTGCGGTTGCTTATACGCACCCACAATACGGAAACCAAGCTCAGGCAGTTATTCCTACTTATTTGCATGCAAATGGGAAGAACGGTGTAAATAACGTTGATTTAGCAGCTATTACTGCTGCTCGTGCTGCTAACCCAGAGAACGTATTTTTGATTAAGTCTAACATGGCAGGTACTAACTGGTACGATGAGATTACTCGTTTAGGAGCAACTCAACGTCACTCATTAGGTATCTCAGGTGGTACTGAATCTGGACGTTTCTACTTAGGATTGTCAGGCCAAAAACAAGATGGTATCTTGATTCAAAATGACTTTGCTCGTTATTCTGCACGTTTTAACTCTGAATTTAACTTGGGTAAAAAAGTGAAGATTGGAGAGAACTTGCAATTCACTTACCGTTCGGTACGTGGTCAAGCAGGTGGTAATAATGGTTTAGGTGTTGCTGGTGATGAGTCAGTAATCTTATCTGCTTACCGTATGCCTACTGTTATTCCAGTATTTGATGAGTTTGGTGCTTATGCATCTACAAAGGCTGCAGGTTTTAACAACCCTCGTAACCCAGTTCGTCAGATTGTATTGAATAACTCGAATGATAATAACTACAATGCGAATGCAGTGGGTAATATCTATGTTGATTATGAGCCAATCAAAGACTTGACATTACGTACAAGTATTGGTGGTCAATACAATGCATCTGCTTATAAGAACTATAACTATCGTTATATTGGTGATTCAGAGCCTGAGGCATCTAACTCATTCTCAGAAGGTCAAGCTTATTCATTTGCTTGGGTAATGACAAATACTGCTAACTACAAATTTAACTGGAGAAAGCACGGATTTAAAGTGTTAGCTGGTTTAGAGGCATTGAATACAGGATATGGTCGTTCAATCAACGGTTCAGGTATCAATCCATTCTCAATGGACTTGGATTTCGTAACGATGAGCTCGGTACAATCGCCAGTAGTTAACTCTAACTTATTCTCAGGTGTAAATTTCTACTCTGTATTTGGTAAGTTAGATTACAACTTTAATGAGAAGTATTACTTTACTGGAGTTGTTCGTCGTGACGGATCATCTCGTTTCGGTTCTGAGAATCGTTATGGTGTATTCCCTGCATTCTCTGCAGCTTGGCGTGTGACTTCGGAGGAATTCATGAAGGATCTTCCATCAATCACAGATTTGAAAATCCGTGGCGGTTGGGGTACAATGGGTAACTCAAACAACGTAGACCCAGCTAACCAATACTCTTTATATGCTGCTAACCGTGGTAACTCATTCTATGCAATTGATGGTCAATCATCAGGAGCAAACGAAGGATACTACCGTTCTCGTATCGGTAACCCTGCTGCGAAATGGGAAACTGCTGTAACATCTAACGTCGGTATCGATGCGACCTTGTTAAACGGTAAGTGGGAAGTAGTATTTGATATCTGGAGAAAAGATACAGAGGATTTGTTATTCAACGTGCCACTTCCGGCTGTTGTTGGATCTGCTGCTTCTGCACCTTCAGTTAACGTAGCAAAAATGCGTAACCAAGGTATCGATATGCAAATTATCAACCGTGGTAACTTGACTTCTGACATTAAGTATGATTTGACATTTAACAACTCATTCTTGAAAAATGAAATCGTAGCATTTGCTCCAGGTATTACGAACTTAGTAGGTGGTGCATTCCGTGGAATTACGCCAATTCGTATGGAAGTAGGACGTTCATTGTCTTCTTTCTACGGATACCAAGTTATTGGATACTTTGCATCGGATGCTGAAGTTAAATCTGCTCCAGCGCAATCAGGTGCGGGTGTAGGTCGTTTCCGTTATGCGGATATGAACGGTGATGGTAAAATTGATCCATCTGACCGTACTTACTTAGGTTCTCCAGTACCTACTTATACAGGTGGTGTGAACGTAGGTTTGACTTACAAAGATTTTGACTTGAATATGTACGTATATGCTTCTGCTGGTAACAAAATTTGGAACCAATCGAAGTGGTTTACTGATTTCTACGGAACATTCGAAGGATCAGGAAAAGGAGAGCGTGCGAAGAAATCTTGGACTCCAGCTTTAGGAAACGCTGCTGAGGCTCCAATTTGGGAATCTGCATCGAACATCTCTACTTCAGCTGCTGAGAACTCTTGGTACGTAGAAGATGGTGATTACATCCGTTTACAAAATATCTCATTAGGCTATAAATTACCTAAGAATGTTATTTCTAAAATCGGTGTAAAGAGTGCTAAGTTGACATTATCGGCTAACAACTTGTTTACTTTAACTAAGTACAAGGGCTTAGATCCAGGTGTTGGTGGAGCTGCTGATACAAGCTTTGGTATTGACGTAGGTAACTACCCAGTTACGCGTTCATTCAACGCTTCGATCAACTTGAATTTCTAATTTAGCGAAAGCCAATTTTTAAAATTAAGAACATGAAAAAATATCAGATTTTAAAGCGATTAAGTTTAGTTAGTGCGTCAGCATTTATGTTGACATTCGCTTGTAAGGATCAGTTTTTAGAAGTGCCGCCAACAGCTTCATTAGCTCAAGCGCAGTTATCTTCTAAAGCTGGTGTTGAGGGTGCCTTGATTGGTACTTACGCGCAGTTAGCCGCTAAAGGATTCTCTCGTTTAGCTGCACCTACAAACTGGGTGTGGGGTTCTATTCGTGGAGGTGAGAGTAACAAGGGTACTGACCCAGGAGATTACTCAAACATCAACGTAATGCAACGTTATGAGGTTTCTCCTACTGACGGTGACTTGAACTCTACTTGGCAAGCAAAATACGAAGGAATTGCGCGTGCAAATGCGACGATCAACTTAGCGAATAGTTCGAAAGAATTATCTGCTTCGGATAAGACGCGCGTTATTGCTGAGGCTCGTTTCTTACGTGGTCACTTCTATTTTGAGTTGAAGCGTTTATTCGGTTCTGCTCCTTATGTAGATGAGACAATGGATTACGGTAAGGGTATCGAGAAAGTTGTTTCGACTTCCGACTTATATCCAAAGATCGAAGCTGACATGAAGTTTGCTTATGACAACTTGCCAGAGACTTCGTCTTCAGCGGGTCGTGCAAACAAATGGGCTGCAGGTGCTTACCTTGGAAAAGTTTATTTGTATCAAGGCAATAAAATGGGTGAGGCTAAAGCAATCTTCACTACAGTTATCGCGAACGGTAAAACTACGAATGGTAAGAAATACGGCTTAGTTTCTAAGTTTGCTGAAATCTTCAATGCGGAGAATGACAACAACGAAGAGGCTGTATTTGCGATTCAATCGTCTATGAATACAGGTAACGTGAACAACGCGAATGGATTCGATGATTTGAACTACCCATATAACACAGGTGCTGATGGTCCTGGTAACTGCTGTGGATTCTTCCAACCATCTTTCTCGATGGCGAATGCTTACCGTGTTAGTGCAGATGGTCTACCTTTGTTAGGCGAGCAAGCTGATGGTACTCCAGATTATAACTTAGCTGCTAACGCAGTGAAGAATGACTATGGTGTAGCATCTTCTGCAGCATTTACTGAAGATGCAGATCCATTAGATCCACGTATTGACCACACAATCGGTCGTCGTGGTATCCAATACTTAGACTGGATCGAGCACCCAGGTGCTGGTTGGATTCGTTCCCAGCCTTACGCTGGTCCGTATTCACCTAAGAAGTACATCTACTACAAGCGTCAAGAGAATACATTAACTGATGGTTCTTCTTGGACTCGTGGTTATGCTACGATGAACTTCAACATCATCCGTTTCGCGGACGTATTGTTGATGGCTGCTGAGGCTGAAATCGAAGCAGGTAGCTTGGCTACTGCTTTAGGTTACATCAACCAAGTTCGTTCTCGTGCTGCAAATCCAGCAGGATTTGTTAAAAACGCGAAAACAGGTGCTAACGAAGCTAACTACGTAATCTCTACGTATTCTTCTTTAGGCGACCAAGCAAGCGCTCGTAAGATCGTTCGTATGGAGCGTTTATTAGAATTAGCAACTGAAGGTCACCGTTTCTTCGACTTAGTTCGTTGGGGTAATGCAAACAAAACTTTGAATGCATACTTGAAATACGAGTCTAAGTGGTTAGTAACGAAATTTGGTGGTGCATCTTACCAAGATACTGATGCATTATTGCCAATTCCTCAAGCACAAATTGATATTCAAGGTACTTCTGTATTGAAGCAAAACCCTGGTTATTAATCGTTTGATTTTAGTTTTAAAAAGGTGGGGAGAAGTCCCCACCTTTTTTTATTTTAGTAGTTCAAAGTTTAACATCAATATGTACAAGCGTTTATTATCTGCCTTCATTATTTTATGCCTTTTTGCTGCCTGCAAAAACAAAACTACTTTTGAACAACTTTCCGGTGACGATACCGGTATTCATTTTTCAAATACAATCGCTGAAAACGATACCCTGAATATTTTGAAGTATGAATACCTATACAATGGAAGTGGGGTTGGAATGGGTGATTTTAATCAAGACGGCTTACTCGATTTATTCTTTTCTGGTAGCCAAGCTAATGGAACTTTATACCTCAATAAGGGTCAAATGAAGTTCGAAGATATTTCAAAATCCGCTGGAATCGATACGAAGAATCGTTGGTGCTCTGGTGTATCGGTTGTCGATATCAACGGCGATGGCTTGTTGGACATCTATGTTTCTGCCACCATGAAAATGTCGATTCATGATCGTGAAAATATGCTCTTTGTTAATCAAGGCGTTAAAAATGGTATTCCATCCTTCAAAGAAATGGGTGCTGAGTATGGTGTGAATGACGCGGGTCATAGCGAACATACGGCTTTCTTCGATTACGATAGAGATGGTGATTTAGATATGTATGTGCTGACAGATGTGATCGATCAATTCCCTTCTTTATACCGTGCTAAGGTTAAGGATGGATCTTATCCGAATACCGACCGACTATACCGCAACGATTGGTCCGAAGAAAAAGGACATCCCGTTTATACGAATGTGTCAAAAGAAGCTGGTATTACCATTGAAGGATATGGTTTAGGCATCAACATTTGTGATATTAATCAAGACAATTGGCCTGATATCTACGTGACAAATGACTATGTATCCGATGATATTTTATACATCAATAACCATGATGGAACCTTCACCGACCAAGCCAAAACCTATTTCAAACATACCAGCTTAAGCGCCATGGGGAATGACGTAGCCGACATCAACAATGACGGCTTGCAAGATATTGTAGCTTTAGATATGCTGCCAAAGGATAATGAACGCAAGAAGCAATTAGCTCCCCCCAACAGCTATCAAGCATACCAAAATTCTGATTTGTTCGGATATACGTATCAATACATGCGCAATACCTTGCAAATTAATGCGGGGAAAAACGAAGCAGGTCAGGCTTTGCCATTTCAAGAAGTCAGTCTTTTAGCGGGTGTTTCCGAAACAGAATGGAGTTGGTGTCCTTCTTTGGCAGATTTCGATAATGATGGTTACCGCGATTTATTAATTACCAATGGTTTTCCGCGCGATGTCACGGATCGCGATTTTATGTCCTATCGGGCTGATGCGCAGCAGTTAGCCTCCGATGCCGTTTTGCTTGAGCAAATGCCTGTTATTAAGGTTAAAAATTATGCCTTCAAAAATAAAGGCGGATTGAAATTCGAGGATGTTAGTTCTGCCTGGGGAATTACTGTTCCTTCATTCTCCAATGGTGCCGCCTATGGCGACTTGGATAATGATGGAGACCTCGATTATGTCGTGAATAATATCAATGATGAAGCTTTTGTCTATAAAAATAACACGATGGAAGAAACGCCTGAAAAGGGTCGGTATTTGCGTGTGGGCTTTGAAGGTAAAGGCTTGAATAAAGGTGGACTAGGGGCTCGAATCGAAGGGGTATTTGTCGATGGGACTCATTTCTATTATGAGAATAACCCTTATCGGGGTTATTTGTCAAGTGTTGAACCTGTCGCGCACATCGGGCTTGGCGCTAAACAGAAAATTAAAGAGTTGCGGATTATTTGGCCAAATGATTCCATGCAAGTCATTACGAATCCTGGGAATAATCAAATAATTAAGGCCTCAATTGCAAAAGCTAATTTGCCATATAAGTCCTTGTTTACGCAAACTCCGAGTTTGTTTAGTGATATCAGTGACCATGTTCAATTGACCGACATTCACAAGGAAATGGATTTTATCGATTTTAATTTCCAAAGTACAACACCACACAAAATGTCCCAATTGGGACCAGGGGCGTCTGTGGGAGATGTGAATGGCGATGGTCGGGAAGATTTATTTGTGGGTGGAGCCAAATTTTATTCGGGAATATTCTACCTCCAACAAGCAAATGGAACTTTTACGCGTAAGTTTTTGGAGGGGGCGCATGACGCGCCTAAGAAATTGGGGGAGGACTTAGGAAGCTTGTTAGTTGACATGGACCAAGATGGAGATTTAGACCTCTATGTTGCACGAGGAGGAACCGAGGAGAAAATAGGTTCAAATAGCTCTCAAGATGTCATCTACATGAATGATGGTAAAGGTAATTTTAGCTTACAGCTTGCGGCTTTGCCTGTATTTACTGAAAGCAATTCTGCCGTTCGTGCGGCCGATGTAGACCATGATGGCGATTTAGATTTATTCGTCAGCGGTCGAAATGTACCATTTCAATACCCGAAAGGTACGGTATCGCGCTTGTTGCGGAATGACTCCAAGCCCGGGTCTATCCATTTCGTTGACGTGACGAAATCATTGGCTCCTGAGCTATTACAAGAAGCTATGCTATGCGATGCGGTTTGGACGGATTACAATCAAGACGGATGGCAAGATTTAGTTGTGGCTGGGGAGTTTATGCCTATTCAAATTTTTCAAAACACAAAAGGGCATTTGAAGAAGTTGGCCGATACAGGTTTGGAGCAGGCAACGGGTTTATGGGGTTCGATTATTTCGGCCGATTTTGACCAAGATGGAGACATGGATTTTGTAGCGGGGAATATGGGTAAAAACACCTTGCTTCGCGCAAACGCAAAACAACCGGTTGAGGTATTGCATGGAGATTTAGATGGGAATGGTGTTTATGATGTATTTCCTTTTGTTTACTTCCAAAATGCGTCGGGTACTTACGTTTCTGCTCCCTTGTTTGGGAAAGATGATACACACAAACAAATGAATTCGACACGCCCTCGTTTCGTTTATTACAAGGATTTTGGTAAGGTAACGCAGGAAACGTTTTTGAATGATTCCGAAAAGAAGAAAGCGAATAAACTGACGCTGACTGAAAATGCTTCTATGTACATCGAGAATAAGGGACAAGGTAAATTCGAATTGCACGAATTGCCAGTGATGGCGCAAGTCTCTGCGATGAATGGTATGCAAGTAATGGATGTGAATGCAGACGGTTACTTAGATATCTTGTACATCGGGAATAATTATGGCAACGAAGTGTCTATGGGTCGTTATGATGCTTCGAGTGGTGGCGTTTTGCTCGGAGGCCCCAAAGGATTTACTTACCGCAATCAATCAGGATTATTCGTTCCAGGAGATGCCAAAGCTTTGGTAGGCATTCAAATCGGGAATGAATTAGCCTATGTAGCTTTGCAAAATAGGGGTGCCATGAAGGTTTTTAAACCGAAAGGATCTTACGTGAAGGCAGATGTAAAATCAGGCGCCGATTTTACCTATAGTTTTAAAGGGCATAAACAAAAGATTGCCTGGACTTATGGCTCATCGTATTTGAGTCAGAGTGGTCAATCGCAGGCCTTCATCCCCGTGGGATCCAAATTAGTGCAATAGATTTTTGATGTAATGCATTTGTAAGCCAGGAGGTATTTTATCTCCTGGCTTTCTTTTGCCAAACTGATAATTCCCTACGAGGATATCGATGTCTCCATCCTTATCCACATCACCAGCATCCATGACAATGTAATGAGCTCCTACGGGTACGCCTAAGTTGCTGACTTTGAAAGTCATGCTCCCTTGATTTTGGAAGTATAGAAACCCTTCGTTTTTCCCTTGGTCATTTTCTGCAAAAAAGGCAATCATCGCCAAATCTAAATCGCCATCTTGATCAAAGTCGCGCGCGACAGTTTTGGAAGCACCATAAGCTGGGAAGAAGTACGATTCTTTGAAATTATTTCTTCCATCATTCAAGTAAATGTGAACGCCATGAAACGCTTTCTTTGAGTAAGAATAGTCGGCATTATCCCCATTTGAAACGATGATATCTGCATGTCCATCCTTGTTCATGTCGGCAACCTCCATGTAACTACTACCAAATACGGCATCAAATTGTAAAAGGGGCTTTTCAATAAATAAGCCTTTGCCTTTGTTGATAAACAGCGAGACTCCTTCGCGGGCCTGAGCCGTTAATACCATGATATCAGGTTTTCCTTCACCCGTAAAGTCCCTAATGACGACATTGCGTGCTCCTGCCTGTATTTTCAGGGGATGGATGCTTTTGTTTTTTCCATCTACCCAAATTAATTGACCTTGTTCAAAGCCATATTCACAAAGCACATAATCCAGTACGCCATCTTCGTTTAAATCTGAGACTTGTAAATCTACCGGACGCTTAAGCGAATCCAAAATAACCTGAGTTTGATTGTCTTGTGATTCGTGCAGGGTACCTAGTTTTTGGTCATTGGGGTACATTTTGCCTATTCCTGTTAAGAATGTTCGGGTTCCAACAAACTGCGTGGACACATTGGCACTACGTGTGGCAATTTGTTTTCCCGCCTTTAGATTTTTATCTAAAATAACAGTCTGATGTGTTCGCATACCCACCCAAACTTCCGGTTTTGTTGGGTGTATTTTAATGGAGGTAACTCCGGCAATTACATCATTGGGGGTAATGTATTCTTTAACCTCAAAATGAAAAGGTTCGACTGAAATTGGTTCTTTTTTCTTCTGCGGAATGGCTTTCGCTGGCGCATTGCGTGTGTAATAATTAACAATGGCTTGCCAATCTTCTTGTGAGATGCTGGGTGTTTCCGGGTAAATATTCAATTGCATTGCGCTTTGAAATTGCTCATCTGATATACGAGTCATTAATTCAAAACGATTGCCTAAACCCAAACGATAGGACATTTCAGGTAATACCCCTGTTTCCCATGTCTTTTTATCTAAGAGGCTTGGATCTGGAAATTTATGGCAGGAAGCACATGTTTTTTTCGCAATCGCTTCTTCCTTCTCCTCTTGGGTTTGTTGGCAACTGATTAAAAGTACACTAAGTAGGCAAATGTATAAAAGGGATTTCATCTCAAATATTAAGGAGCTATAGTCGCTGTAGAATCAACGGCAACTCGGCCATTGCAGCTAAAGTCGAAGGCAAAGTTTTCTGGTTTGATAAAAGGCATTTTTCGATACCCTTCGATGGCAAGTGTTTGATCCGCATAAACTTTTTCCATGAATTTAGCATAAGCTGGCATGGCCATTTTGGCACCTTGACCTAAAGCCAAACTACGGAAGTGAATGCTTCGGTCATCACCGCCTACCCAGACACCGGCAACCAATTTTTGTGTGACACCCATGAACCAGCCATCCGAATAATTCGATGTAGTACCGGTTTTGGCACCAATCTCATTTCCTGCTACGATGGAAGTTCTTTTCAAGCCTTCCGCGGTTCCGCCTGGTTCTTGTACGGCACCTTGAAGCATATAGGTCATCAAATAGGCCGTTTCAGGCTTAATTGCAGCTTTCACTGGGGGCGAGTATTCACGCAATACATTTCCCACTTTGTCGGTAATCCGTAACACTAAGATTGGATCAATTTTTTCCCCGCCATTAGCTAATGTACTATAGCCCGATACTTGTTCGAATAAAGAAACTTCAGACGCTCCCAAACATAAAGAGGGTACTTCATGTAATGGACTTTCAATTCCGCATTTATGCGCGAATTCTGCAATCTTATCGGGTCCCAATTGTTTCATCAATTTCGCCGAAATGGAGTTGATGGATAATCCCATCGCCCGACGCATCTTCATGTTTTGATAGCTGTATTTACCGTCCGAGTTTTGAGGTGTCCACGTTCCACCACTTAATCCATCTTCCTCGCCAAATGTCACAGGTTCATCCACCAATTCATCGCAAGGTGTCACGATTTCATTTTCAATGGCCGCGCCATAAACGAAGGGTTTAAAGGTAGAGCCGGGTTGGCGTTTACTTTGCGAAATGTGGTCAAATTTGAAGTATTTATAATTTATTCCCCCAATCCATGCTTTTACATGACCATTCATCGGATCCATCGCCATCATCCCGCAATTCAAAATGCGTTTATAATAGTTCAACGAATCCATCGGACTCAAAGTCGTATCCTTGTCGCCAACCCAAGTAAATACCGTCATTTTAATCGGGCGTCTTAATTCTTCCCAAACTTTAAACTCATCGTTGTTATAAGCAGTCATCAAGTCTCGATAACGTTGCGTACGCTTCATCGCATCTTTCAAGAAACCTTTTATTTCCTTCATCTCCTCGTTGACCCAAGGATTTCTGCCTCGCCAATGATCATAAAATAGCTTCTGCTCCGCGCGCATGTGCTCCTGCACAGATTCCTCTGCATATTTTTGCATACGAGAATCAATACTCGTGTAAATACGCAATCCGCTCGTGTAAAGATTTAATTGTTGGTCTTCCGGCCGATCTTGGTTTAACTCTTTAATGGCCGACAAAACCTGTTGGCGTATCGCTTCTCTGAAATAGGGTGCTGCCCCAGTGTTTTGATTCTCAACTCGGTAATGTAAATTCAAGTCCTCTGCCTGAAGTTTTGGTAAATCTTCTTCGGTGATGAATTCGTATTTGGCCAATTGACCTAAAACTACATTCCGTCGTTCCAACGTGCGTTCGGGCCGTACACGAGGATCATACAGGGAAGGGTTTTGAAGTAAACCAATCAGCGTTGCTGCTTCGGTTAGACTGACGTCCTTGAGTTCTTTTTGGAAATAGGTTCTACAGGCAACTTGAATTCCGTAAGCATTGTTACCAAAACTCACTTCGTTCAAGTACATCGCCATGATTTCTTGTTTCGTGTAGCGACGTTCTAAGCGGATGGCTAAAATCCATTCTTTTACTTTAGCAACAACTGTTCTCACCCCATCAATTTTCATCAATAATCCCATATACACGGGATCATCTTCACCAAATTCCATCGAACGCGTATGAAACAAATTTTTTGCCAATTGCTGTGAAATGGTACTCCCGCCGCCAGAAGTTCCTAAGGTAAACACCACGCGAAACATGGAACGAATATCAATCCCCGAGTGTGCGGTAAATCGAGCATCTTCCGTTGAAATAAGCGTGTGAACAATGTTATCAGGTAATTCCTCAAACTCTAATGGATTTCGATTTTCCCTAAAATACTTGCCTATTTCTTGGCCATCTTCTGAAATAATGAGCGATGCTACCTGGCTTTTGGGATTTTCTAATTCATACAAACTCGGCATGCCTCCAAACAACCACAAGAAATTGTAATTGACGGCAACGATGAGTAAGATGATTCCTAGGGTTGAGCCTAGAAAGAATCGGTATAAGAATCGAATGATTTTTTCGTATTTCCCAGTTTCAAACATGCTTAATTATTTTTAGGGATGGCATTAATTCGTGCTTCCGCTTCCGCTTTGAGTGGACTCAATGGGAAGAGTTGAACAAATTGTTTCAATATTTTCAAATACTCCGTTGGGTTTTTTAAGCCCGCCTGGCATAAGGCACTTAAAAATACGATTTTATCTTCCGATTTACTACCTGGAAAATTGACCCGCATTTGTTGGCACGCCTGTAATGCCTCAGAAAATGCATTAGACTTGAATAGGAGGTAGGCTGCTTCATAAGCCTTTTCCGCTTGTTGTTCTTTGCTGTCTGTCAGCGCTCCTGTCTCTAATTTGAGAATGGTTAATTTATAAATTGAATCAGGGAAGCGGTCAAATAGTTGTGTCCGAAAATAGGTTTTCGCTTGTTTGTTTTCGGCACTTAGGTAACTCAAATAAAGGGCTTCCGCCTCATAACTGGTATAGGGGAATTCCGTCAAAAGACGTTTCAATGGCACACGCGCAAGGGCATTATCTTCCATTTGGGTCTTGCAATATTTGCCTAAATCGAATAATGCTTGCTCCTTGATTTTATTGGATGCAAGTAATTTTACATCTGTCGTAGGAAGGCTCGCTAACCAGATCCCCAACGAGTCGGTACTCTTCTGCGCGTCTGGAATTTTAGTGGCATCGCTTAACTCAATCGCTTGATTTACGTTCGGCATCATGGATGCGCTTTGTTTATTTTTCCGATTCCAAAAGTCTTCCAAATTACGAATCCCCCATTTCATGCTGAACTCTTGCTCGCCTTTGATTCGTGCTTGTTCATTGTAGAAATAAAAGCTTTGTTGCTCCGGGGTTGCGGGCCTCCGTGTGAAGGTTGCCAGCATTTTCTGCGGTTGAGATTGACTTTTTTGGATCGAATCGCTTCGCTGATTCTTCTTTAATTGAGCCTGCTTGTAAAGATTTTCGAGTTGGCTTAAGGGCAATTTGGCTAGTTTTTGCAATGAATCTTCCTGCACGATTTTGCTGTCCAATAAGATATATTGATTCCAATCTTTTTTTAATTTCTGCGCCTTGGTGAAGGAAGGATGGGTGCTCGCTAAACTGATCGCCGCGGAGTCGAAATAGGCGGAAGCTCGTGCATAATCTTGGATTTGATAAGCAAAAAGATTCGCTAATTGGAAATACAATTCTCCTTTGTTTGGATTGTTTTGTGTGGCTTTTTCCCATGCGTTTTTAGCCTGTTTTAAATCCTTTTGTTCCATGTAAATTCGACCCATGGCAACATAAATTTCCGATTTCTGATCTTCGTTTTTGGGGTCTGCCAACAGTTTTTCGAGCGCTGGGATAGACTGATCTAAGGATTTGTAAGCGATGTTAGCACGCAATGTCAAAGCATAATTTGACTTTTGGCGCATACTGTTTTGGTAGGCTTGCTTGGCTAGGCCCCCTTGGTTAATTCGCTCATTGAGTTGGCCTAAAATGAAATATAGTCGACTTTTAACACTTCGGTTTTTTGTCTTATCAGCGACTTGGTTTAAGAGCGAAATGCAGGCGTTGATTTCACTTTTTTGTTGGTGTTCATAGGCCTTCATCAATTGGAATTCTCCACCAATCAATTCGTTTTCGAGCAAAAAGCTTTCTGTTTTCTCGGCAGATTCAAAGTCGTTTTGCATCAGGTATATCTGAAACAAAAGCGTCAAGGCTTTGCTTTGTGTTTTTTTATCGGGCTCTAGTGTATTGATGTATTTTAGTGTCTCGATAGCATTTTTATAATCCCGCTGCAACATTCGACCTTCCGCGATGAGTAAATAAGCGTCGTCTACATAGGCCGAGTTTTGGTGTCGGTCGATGACCAAAGAGGCCTTTCGGATTAAATTGCCAATTTCCAATTTGTGCGTGATGCCAAAGGTGGAATCAACCGGAGCAATGATGGGTAATTCAGACGCGTAGTTTTCCGTGCGTTCTTCAGCAAGCTGTTTGTGTAAGGTGATTAGAAGTCGGTCGGCCTGCCAAATAGCATTGTATTTGGCATTGATATTATGGAAAGTTACGGCAGCAGGTTTGCTACTGTGCTGGGAACAGCTCCAGGTAACCAATAACACCAAAACAAAGGCAAGAATCCGAATCATGAAATGTGACGCATACAATTTTCAAATTTACAATATATATAAATGAAAAAGCCATAAATTTAGTGTGTGGTCGAAGGATTATTTTTAAAAATATGCAATCATATCAGCGATTTATTGGAGCCGCATTTCAAATGTTGGTGACAATTTTGGGAGGGGTCTATCTAGGTCGCTATTTAGATGCCTATTTCCACACACTTACACCTTGGTTTACGCTGGGATTTTCTTTGGGATCCATTGCATTTGCGATGCTTGCATTGATCAAAAGTCTCCCCAAATAATTCGCAAAATATTCCGTAAATTGCTGTTATTTTTTACGTTAAACTCGCATTAGCGTGTTCGAAGGTCGCCGATTAATTCTATTTCTTGTTTTTCTGAGCATCGGGCTGGTGTTCATCGGGAAGCTGTTTTATCTGCAGTTGCTCGATGATACCTATGAAAAGGCGGCGGATAATAATGCGATTCGGAAAATCATTCAAGTTCCTTTTCGGGGAGAAGTATATGACCGTCATGGAAAACTGATTGTTTACAATACCCCTGTGTATGATGTGTATATTACGCCTAGAAAAGCTGTGGTGCAGGATACGAACCGATTTTGCAAGCTGTTTGGCGTAACAAGAGGTTATTTTGATACGGTGACGAAACAAGCTCGTGCTTATTCTCGTGTGAAGCCTTCTCTGTTTTTAAAACATCTGACCAAAGAAGACTTTGCTCGAATTCAAGATGCCATGGTGGATTATCCGGGCTTTTCCATCACGACAACTGCATTTAGAACCTATCAGTCCATCGCGTTTTCGAATGCGCTAGGCTACGTTGCCGAGATCAATCCAAATTCCCTGAAAGATCAGCGAGATGATTATTACCGACAAGGCGATTATGTAGGGATTTCGGGTATTGAGTCCTATTATGAAGATGTTTTACGTGGCCAAAGGGGGGTAAAATACCGCATGGTGAATAGCAATGGGGTTGAAAAAGGAGATTACAAAAAAGGAAAACTAGATGTTAATCCGGTTGCCGGGAAAAACCTCTACACGAGTATCGACATACGATTGCAAGAATATGCGGATAGTCTGATGATGCACAAGGTGGGAAGTGTGGTTGCAATTGAACCTTCTACAGGTGAGATTTTGACGATGGTTTCTGCACCATCTTATGACCCTAGTTTATTAGCTGGACGGAATTTCTCTAAGTATTATCAGAAATTAGCGTTGGATCCTTTGAAGCCTTTGATCAATCGGCCGCCTTCTGCTTATTACCGCCCTGGTTCTACGTTTAAGTTGGTGCAGGCGCTTGTAGGCCAACAATTAGGAATTCTTTCAGCGGGTTCTGTTTTTGGTCATGCGGGAGCTCCTGTTAAATGTCACTCACACAACACGTCACACAACGATTTACACAATGCGATTCAGTGGTCCTGCAACCCCTATTTTTACCATGCATTTCGGAAGATTTTGTATGATGGCACAACCGGAAATACCTTTGAGCGATCAGCTCAAGGCTTACAACGTTGGTCGGAATTAGTGGCAAATTTCGGTTTTGGTCGGAAATTAGGCGTTGATGTTAGCAATGAGAAAAAGGGTAATTTACCTTCGGTGGATTATTACAATAAGGTTTATAAGGGTGAGAATACCTGGAAGTTTTCGAATATTTATTCCTTGAGTATTGGGGAAGGGGAGTTAGTGGTAAGTCCCTTGAAGATGGCGAATTTTGCGGCCATCATTGCGAATCGGGGTTGGTACATTCCACCGCATTTAGTCAAAGGGATAGGGGAGAAGCGGACGATAGATCCTTTTTATAAGAATCCGGTTTCTGTTGGAGTAGATGCCAAATATTTCCCAGTGGTTATTCAAGGGATGCAGGATGCCGTTTTGCATGGAACGGTTGGAGCGGACGGCCGTATTCCGGATATTACGATGTGCGGAAAGACGGGTACATCGCAGAATAAAAAAGGGAAAGATCATTCAATTTTTATTGCTTTTGCCCCGAAAGATAATCCCAAAATCGCCATTGCGGTGTTTGTAGAAAATGCTGGTTTTGGTGGTTTTGCAGCTGCTCCGATTGCTTCTTTGATCATTGAAAAATATTTAAAAGGGCGGGTAGATCGCAAGTCGGTTGAGACAAAGTTTATGAACATGAGTTATTTGGCAAATGTGACGTATAATCGTCCTGTCAAAA
>CALLKB010000169.1 GCA_938008575.1 uncultured Cytophagaceae bacterium
CCGATCTCATCGAAGACCGCTGACATTGCTGGTGATGGAACTACAACAGCTACCGTGTTAGCCCAATCGATTGTTCGTGAGGGAATGAAATACGTTGTTGCAGGCCACAATCCGATGGATCTCAAGCGCGGTATTGATAAGGCAGTAAGCGCAGCAATTGAAGAGCTTAAGAAGATTAGTAAGCCCTGCACCACCACTAAAGAAATTGCGCAAGTAGGATCAATCTCTGCCAATAGCGATGAAAGTATTGGTAAGCGGATTGCTGAAGCAATGGAAAAAGTTGGTAAAGAGGGCGTTATCACTGTAGAAGATGGCAAATCGTTGGAAGATGAGCTTGAGGTTGTAGAGGGAATGCAGTTTGATCGTGGATACCTCTCCCCTTACTTTATTAATCAACCAGAAAAACAAACAGCCGTTTTAGAGAGCCCATACATTCTTTTATTTGATAAGAAAGTCAGCAATATTCGTGACCTCTTGCCAGTATTAGAGCAGGTTGCAAAATCAGGCCGTCCACTGATGATCATTGCTGAAGATGTTGAGGGTGAGGCATTGGCTACTTTGGTCGTTAACAACATTCGCGGTATCTTAAAAACCTGTGCTGTGAAGGCGCCTGGTTTTGGTGATCGTCGTAAGGCTATGTTGGAAGACATCGCAATTTTAACTGGAGGAACCGTTATTTCAGAAGAGCGTGGTTTCAAATTAGAAAACGCTACAATTGAGTATTTAGGTCAAGCAGAAAAAATCATCATCGATAAAGACAATACAACTGTTGTTAACGGTGCAGGTTCAGCTGATGATATCACAAACCGTGTGAATCAAATTAAAGCTCAAATCGAGAATACAACGTCTGATTACGATCGCGAGAAATTGCAAGAGCGTTTGGCTAAATTATCAGGTGGTGTTGCAATTCTTTACATTGGTGCTGCAACGGAAGTTGAAATGAAAGAAAAGAAAGATCGTGTTGACGATGCATTACACGCAACTCGTGCTGCTGTAGAAGAAGGAATCATCGCTGGTGGTGGTGTTGCATTAATTCGTGCTATTAGTTCTTTAGATGGCCTTAAAGGTGAAAACGAAGATCAAACGACAGGAATTAACATCATTCGCCAAGCAGTTGAGTCACCATTACGTACAATCGTTGCGAATGCAGGAGGCGAAGGCTCTGTCGTAATCAACGCAGTTAAAGGCGGAAAAGATGACTTCGGTTACAATGCACGTGAAGATAAATATGAAAATATGATCGCAGCGGGTATTATTGACCCTACTAAGGTTACTCGTTTAGCATTGGAAAATGCTGCATCGATTGCAGGCTTGTTGTTGACAACAGAATGTGTTATTGCAGACAAACCAGCTAATGAAGCTCCTCATGCACATGCACCAGGTGGTGGCATGGGTGGCATGATGTAATCCAAATTAGATTATCTTCTAAAAACTCCCCATCTTTGGGGAGTTTTTTATTTATATAGCCTTATGAAAAGAATAGCCATAGATATGGACGACGTGATGGCCGACACCACGTTTAAAATTATACAATATATCAACGAAAGAATTTCGAGCGATTACACATATGAAGGCTTAATGACAGCTAATGACCACGAAAAAAAAGCTTTTTACGAAAGCTATATAGCTAACAACGATTTCCTTTGGGAGCCTGGCTTTTTTGAAGACATTCCCGTAAAACCAGACGCTGTAGAGGTAATTCAAGCCTTACAGGAAAAATATGAGGTATTCATCGTTTCAGCGGCCACCGAATTTCCAAACTCCATGAAGGAAAAATTAAATTGGATGGCCAAACATTTCCCTTTTATCGGTTGGCAACATACTGTTTTTTGTGGTCACAAACACATGATATTAGCTGATTACTTAATTGACGATCACGAAAAGAACTTAAAGACCTTCACGGGTACCCCGCTCCTATTCACTGCGCCTCATAATTTACACATTCAAGATTACGAGCGCGTAAATACATGGTTAGACGTAAAAATGAGATTATTAGGATGAGCCAACTAGTTAAAAATCGCTTTAGTATTGGCATATTATTTTTACTTTGTGGATTAAACTTTGCCACTTGGGCGACTCGTATTCCGGATTT
>CALLKB010000170.1 GCA_938008575.1 uncultured Cytophagaceae bacterium
TGATGACGAAGTATTAGTCGTTCAAACCACTATTACTGAAAAGGGTCGGGAAGATTTAGTGGATTTCGATGTCGCAAGTTATGCCTATCAGTTTCCCGTTAAACTGCTGAACCGAATTCCATTACAGCAAGTATCTCCCTGGAAAACGATGTGGGATTGGATTCGCATCACCCGCGAATTTAAACCAGATGTCATCAATTTAACAGGTTACAGCGAACCCGGAACCTTGCCCATTTTACTCTTCGCCAAATGCCTTGGAATCCGAACAATCATGACTGTCGAGTCCATTGAAAATTTATCGGCGCGCGGAAATTCGCTACTCCATGCACTGAAAACCCGCTATAAGAGTATCTTAATTAACTTGTGCGATGGCTTTTTTTCCTATGGTCTCAACACGAATAAATTCCTTTTTCAGGCCGGTGTCAGCAAGAGAAAAATCCTAAGCTTTTTAAATGCTTTCGATAAAACGGCCTTTCTGAACACCTTATCGGAGGATTCGGTAAAACCACATCCAAAACCTTATTTGCTTTTTGTGGGCCGACTATCCCCCGAAAAAAATCTACCTGCTTTGTTGCAGCTCATGAAGCATGTTCCCATCGACTTGCTCGTCGCAGGGAATGGTCCACAATACCCCGATTTAATCAATCAAAAAGAAGTTGAGGCACTGGATAATGTCCATTTACTGGGGACGGTAGCTTGGGGGAATTTGGCAAATCTATATCAGCATGCTACGGCATTGATGCTTGTTTCGACCACTGAAACCTGGGGGATGGTTGCCAATGAAGCGCAGGAATTGCACAAGCCGGTGATTTGTACCGAGGCATGTGGTTGCGCCAATGATTTGGTGATTGATGGCAAAAATGGCTTAGTTCTTTCGGATATTACGAGCCTTGCGAACATCGCGAAGGTTCAACAATTTTTGCTTGATTTGCCCGCACAACAAAGCGCCATTGAAACATTCTCAGCACGAAATGCCCAAATTTTCAATGTAGAAAAATTAGCCTCTGAAATGCTAAGCGGGTTCCGTTTGCTAAGCAAAAGCTAAGCCCCTTATTTCACAAAAGGGTCTGACCACTTTTTATCTACATATACATTCTTTCCCGAAAGTGTTCGTAAAAATTGAACCACAGCTGTCATTTCCTCAGCCGTCATCAAAAGCTTTTGACCGATGTTATTCGGTTTCAATCGGGGATCCAAATTCGTATTCCGAGGAGGCGTGTTGATGACATTGTAATGGTTGAGCATATTATTCAAGCCTTTTACGCCTGCTGTATGCAGCAGCGGAGTATTTACGGCCCCTTGTGCGTTCGTTATATCCCGTAAAGAAGGCGCGCGCGTCACATCTACATCAAAATCTGTGCTACCTATAACGGCAATAATCCCATTGTTCCGACTATTCGGATCGATGTCAAACTCGGGTGATTGATGACATCCTTGGCAGCCAAAGCCCCCTGACACACGTTCGCTATTCGCATTAAAAACAGGCGGAGTTAGAAACAAGGCTTTCCCTTGGTTTTCCACGGCGGTAAAATTGGGAAAAGGAGCCTGGTCATTCCCCGTGATTGCTCTCCCCACATCGAATTTGGAATCAAAGGACTGAATACTTCTAACGAATTGTGCCAATGCACTTTGCATGCGCGTTTCCGTAACACGATTATCGCCATAGGCCCAAGTAAACAATTCAGGATAATACGGAATGGCTTGTAATTTCGCCAATAAGGTCGCCATTGTTCCACGACCGGATTGTCCGCTGAAGCCCATTTCTAAATGGTCTTGAATGGGCATCGTCGTTTGAACTTCTAAACTACTCGCTCGCTCATTCCAGAAACATTTACTTTCATTGGCGAATCGAGCATTAATCAAGCGCATCGAATGACGTATCGTTTTCCCATTAGAGACTCCCGCACTTTGAATCGCAGTATCCCCAAATGCAAATGGTTGTTTGTGACACGAAGCACATGAAATGCTATTATCAATACTTAGGTTTTTATCATAAAACAACACCCGACCGAGTGTCGCCTGCTTGTCGATGATTCCGTTGCCTCCAGCATTATCTTTCGTGATAGATCGGAAGAGCACACGTCTGAACTCC
>CALLKB010000171.1 GCA_938008575.1 uncultured Cytophagaceae bacterium
TGTGAAGCAGAAATGACTGCTAGTTTAGTTCGTAAATCGTAAGATTTTATATATGATTCATTCATTAACTCATATTGATCCTAATGCGAAAATTGGTGCTAATGTTAGTATCGATGCATTCACTTCCATACACGCTGATGTTGAAATTGGTGAAGGTACATGGATCGGATCAAACGTGACTATCTATCCTGGTGCTCGCATCGGAAAAAATGTACGTATTTTTCCTGGTGCAGTCATTTCGGCCATCCCACAAGATTTAAAATTTGGGGGAGAAACGACTACAGCGGAGATAGGCGACAATTCGACTATTCGGGAATGTGTTACCATTAATCGTGGAACTACTGACAAAATGAAGACGGTTATTGGTAAAAATTGCCTAATCATGGCCTATGTTCATGTTGCGCATGATTGCTTCATTGGTGATCATTGTATCCTGGCTAATGCAGTACAAATGGCAGGACACGTTACAGTAGGTGAATATGCGATCATTGGTGGATCATCTGCGATACATCAATTTGCCACGATCGGTCAACACTCTATGATATCAGGCGGATCCCTTGTCAGAAAAGATGTACCTCCTTTCACCAAAGCGGGTCGTGAACCATTAAGCTATGCAGGCATTAATTCCGTTGGATTAAGACGCCGTAATTATACCGATGAGCAAATCAATATCATTCAAGATGCTTATCGCTACATCTATTTAAAAGGCCTAAATACGAATGCAGCTTTAGCTGAAATTGAAGCGCAATTACCTAACACTTCGGAACGAAATGAGATTATTGATTTCGTTAAAAATTCGGAGCGTGGTATTATGAAAGGCTAATAGAGATGGAAATTCAAGTTCAAAACCTTTCCAAAAAGTTTAGGCAAGAATTTGTCATCAAATCCTTCACTTATCATTTCGCAAAAGGGCAGTCCTATGCCATTACAGGCCCTAATGGCTCAGGTAAATCAACGCTATTGCAATTAATCGCTCAATTCACGCTTCCTAACCAAGGGACTGTTGAAATGCTAGGAGTAGATGCAGAATACGTGTATAGTCAAATCACGTACGCAGCGCCCTATGTTGAACTTATTGAGGAATACACGCTAGAGGAACATGTAAGGCTGCTCGTTAAAAACAACTACCTCCCTCCTGCTGTCACTATTGAAAAGCTGGAAGCATTTATTGAATTGCAGCCAAATCGATTGAAAGCCATTAAGAATTATTCTTCAGGAATGCGCCAAAAGATCAAAATAGGCTTTGCACTATTATCTGATCGCCCAGTTCTGTTATTGGATGAGCCAACGACAAATTTTGATGAACAAGCAAAAAACTGGTTTTTTGACAGACTAAATCAGCAACGTCATAAATTGATCATTCTTGCTTCAAATGAGAAAAGAGAAATTGATTTTTGCAGCAACCGAATTTCAATACTTGATTTTAAATAAGGTAAGAGATTCTGATTCGAATCAATCCCCAGCATAAGAGGATAAATCCCCCAAAGAAAAGCAAATCACCAAGGCTCAATACGCCCATACTCATCCGAGTATAATGGGTAGATAAATCGATGTAATCTAGACCGATTTCTTTCGTCCCCTGCCAAAACACAAAATTCAAAAATACGCCCAAAATAAAGGCGACTGGCTGTTTTTTACTTAGACTAGAAGATAGCAATCCAATGGACACAAAGCACAAAATAAGTAAAAACAAGGCGAGGTAACCACCCCAAATCAAGGAGGCATCAAAATTGTAAGTAGGCAAGCCCAATAGCGCAATACTGAGAACAAAAATAACGCTGGGAAATAAGGTGCATAGACTAATAAAGGCTAATGCCCCTATTTTGGCACCTAAAATTTGCTGAGTCGTTAAAGGCAATGAACAGATTAATTGAAACGTACCACGATCAATCTCCTCTGAAAAACTATTCATGGCTATTGCTGGTATAAAAAACAGAAAAAACCAGGGGCTTAAATCAAAGAAAACCTGCATTTCAGCAAATCCATAATCGAGGATGTTGCCATCCAACCACCACAAATAAATCCCCATCAAGACATAAAAAGCCGTCATAATGCCTAATCCCAAAAAGGAACTAAAGAAATGACTTAACTCTTTTCGGATGATTGCTAGCATGCTTATTCGTCAAACATCGGTTTTTCACGCTTCATAATTCCTGAAACGATAAGACCTAAAACAAATAGAAAGAATGTGGTGGCTACAACAACCATAACAAACTGAACACCTGGACCTAGCATCATATTCGTAATCTTTTCCGCATCTTGAATCTGACTCTCCGACATGCCTTGATCTTCAAGTCGCTGGCGCGCTAAATCCATCTGTTTTTGAATAACCGCATTATCAATAAAATTGATGTAAATGTAGTTAAATCCACCTGCAACAAGTCCCCAGATAGCACCCAACAAAGTTGAACTTCCTAAGCCCTCTCCATAAGTTAAATATCCGCCTTGTTGCTCTCTGACCTCTTTTAACGCCAAAAACAAAACAGTGACATTAACTACAAAAGTTATCAAAAACGAGACCCAACCTAATGTTTCCGAAAAGTCCTCTGCCAAACCCGAATACTGCGTAACAACGGACACTAGAAAGCTAATCAAGCCCCCAATAATCCCCCATTTAATAAGAATCAAACTTTTAGATGATGTATTCGTTTCCATAATTATTGTTTATAATAAAGTGAAATTAACAAATTTGGCAAAAACGCTAGAAACAACTTTTGACTAAACTCATCTCTTGCAATGCTAAATGCATTGATACCTTGAATTCCTTGCATCAGTTGGAAATAATACTCCTTCCCCTCCTGCTTAATAATCACATCCTTGTATTGCCCTAACTCATTCACACTGATGCGAATGTAATCTTGAAGCACCTCTAAACCTGACGCAGATTCGTAAAAATAATACAAAGAAAATGCTCCAATCAGTGCCGTCAACAATACAAAAATATACTGATACAAGAATAATTTCAGAAAATGTACCGAAGCGCCCCGATTTGCTCCTACCCAGTTTTTTGCTAGATATACTTGAGCCAATAAAACGATAACAAAAGACGGCGCCTTTTTACCAGCCAATGGTATAATGCCATTAACAGTTAATGCGTAACAATAAACGCCCATCAATAATACGCATACTAAACTCACACCGATCAATCGTGGCCATAAGCCTTTTAACTCACTCATCGTTGATATAAAATTTGATCTCCCTTGATTACATGGCTAATCTGCGTTGAAAAAGTCACTCCGATGAAGCACGAATTTTTCGATCGCCCCAAAATATCACTTTCTTGGTAAACATGATGTATTCCCCGCTCAAATACCACCACTTTGATAGGAGAACCCACCTCAATTACAGGCAATTGAATTCCTAATAAAGCTGCTGGCTTACTGGTAACATAATCCAAGCAATTAGTCAATCCACGCTTTTCTGCTACATCCACAAAAGCGGCTAACAATGTTTCAAGACCAATCGTCCCAAAATCCGCATGATCAAATTCCAAGGCTTTTGATTCAAATTCCACCGGATGGTGATCCGAAACAACTGCATCAATGGAACCTACAGCTAAGCCCTTCCACAAAGCTTCCAAATCCGAGGTCGCTCGGAAAGGTGGAAACACTTTCTTATTTGTATCAAAATCAGCAATGGCATCTTCTGTAAAAACCAGTTGGTGCACAGCCACATCAGCTGTCACAGGCAATCCTTCCGCCTTGGCGGCTTGAATCAAATCAATACTCGCAGCGGTCGAGATACAAGAAAAATGCAGTCGGAAATCAGCATGTGCTAATCCAAAGGCATTCGCACGTACATAGCGCAACAAATCCAAATCCCGCTGGATACTCATGCTTTCACTCAAGACTGGTATTCCTTTTAAGCCTAATAAGGTACTTTGTAATCCTTCATGGATTTGACCATAAAGCGATAATGCCTCCGTGTCCGGCCGACTAACAATCGTTACTGGCAAGGTTTGCAGGTATTGAAGACTTTTGGACATCAAATCCACAGGCTGCAAAGAACCCGCTCCATGGCCAAACCATGACGCACCCGCACGATGTAAATCAAATAAATCGGTAAAATTCTCTCCTTTATTATCTAGGCTCAAAGGAGCCATGGGATAAAAAGAAATGGCATCTGATTTTTGGCTAATAAACCGAATCGCATCAGCTTGTTGGGGCACCGGTGAACCCGTAGGCAACAACAACATATCCAACACGCCTCCTTTCAGGGCCGATTTTCCTAAACTATCCCAATCCTCCCGATGTTCACCACCAGGTAAGGTGTTGTGTACACGTAGGTCGACAACAGAAGGACTCAAATGCAATTGATTACCTTCAATGACAACATCGGCCTTTTCTTCAATGGATGAAGCGATTTGAATCCATTGGCCATTTTCCGCCAATAAATCCATCGTCTTCCCAGCAAAGCTTGAGCGAGAGTCTGATACTAAAACTGATTTAAATAAAATCCGCATGTTTGTATAAGCTAAAAAAAAACCCTGAAATCAGGGTTTTAAAAATCAATGTCCAACAAATGCTTGATAGGTCGCTACATCCATCAATTGATCAATGTCGCCCAAATCACTTGGTTTCATTTTCACAACCCAACCTTCTCCAAATGGATCCGAGTTAACTAATTCTGGGCTGTTATTTAAATTCGTATTAAATTCAACAATTTCTCCTGCAACAGGTAAGAACAAATCCGAAACCGTTTTCACAGCCTCTACCGTTCCAAACACTGCATCTTGTGCGATGGTCTTCCCTACAGTTTCCACCTCAACAAAGATAATATCACCTAATTCACTTTGTGCGAAATCCGTAATACCTACAATCGCCACATCACCCTCAATCTTAATCCACTCGTGTTCTTTCGTATACTTTAAATCTGCTGGGAAATTCATATGTTCGTATTTTTTTGCTTGCAAAGGTCATTAAATTCAGGCTTGATTGCAAAAATTTTACCGGAATTATTCTAAACTATATCGGATTTGAAATCCTCCTGCCACCGTCGAACGGTAGAAAGAATTGGAAACCAAAGGGTTATTCATCATTTTATCAAAATATGCGGTAACTGATAATTTATCACTCACCGAATAACTAATCTGTGGCCTAAATTGGAAATTCACAAAGCCCTGCGTCACAACCGTCTCAGCATCTAATTTACGCTGTAAAGTTCGCGTATCTCGAATGGTTAAATTCATGTTGAAGCGCAAGTCGTTTGGTAAACGTACCGACCGACCATTGATCTTGAATGGAATCAACATATTGGCTTTTGTAAACCCAACCGCAAAGGTTAAATCTTTATTCGCCACTTCAGCAACCTGTGAATTAGCTAAATTCAAACCAACAGAACGATCCTGATTGTATTCGAATCGTAATGAAACCCGACTCTTCGTAATCGCATTTACACCGATCAACGGAGAAAAACGCTCGGTAAAAGATATCGTGCTCATCACATATACAGGTATCAACGTATGCGTTTCCGGATCAAAACGTGATGACAATGGATACAAAAGACTATTCAAGGTAAGATTTTGGAAGTCATTCGCTAGCTGCCCATATTCCAAAGATGACACAAAATTTCCCACACTATACGTACTCGAATACATGTGCGTAATGGTGAACGAACTGAATTTCTTCGTAATACCCGGGAATAAATTCAAACCATTATAATCCACTTTCCAGTTGGGCAACGGAATATCATAGAAAGGCGAATACTTCACATCATTGGCAGAAACACCTGAATAAGCCGCAAAGAACGATGGAATCAATACATCTTGCGAATTCTTATTATACATTCCTTCCGCAACCTTTGTCCGATTTAATCTAGCCATCAAGACCTCACGATTCGACCGAAACTCCTCAAATACGACCGCAGGATCCTTGAATGCAGTCATAAAGGACAAAAACGACATCGAATAATTCCCCGAACGCAATGGACTCTGACTCTTAAATGGCCCTCCTAATTCTGTTGGACGGAAAAACTCTTGATAATTATCGCCTTTATTGTAATTACCTTCTACCTGAATACGTAAATCTTTCGTAGGCTCCAACTGCGTTGAATAACTAAATTTTTGTTGGCGCAATTGCGTAAATGGAACGTTTTGAACAATACTCTTAGACAACCAACCATTCTCCGCGGCAGTAAAACGTATCTGATCACTCTGTCCCCCACTCACAAAATCCAATCCAGGAGCCCCCCAATTTCCATTCATACCCAATCGACCTGGCGAAGGATTAAATCCTGGCAAAGTTGTTGATTCATTCATGGAATAATTCACTTGAATACCACGAAGCGTGAGTAACAATCGAGCGACCGACTTCAACGCATTCTTTGGCGCAATAATAATATCCTCTTCATCCCCAGGATTTCGGGCAACATCTTTTGTCGTTGGATTACTTGAATTCACCCAACGCAAGGCACGAATACGGTTATATAAGGAGACAAAATCGACTTTCCCATTGATTGAACGTTCCCGCGTATTCTTAATAATGTTACCAAAAGGAATATCCAAGGAATCCTTGATATTAAACGAATTAGCAAAATAATTATACCCAACGCGATGCGTATAATCCGCATTCATCCAATCCGTTAAAGGCAATTTCTGTAATGGCAATCGCCAAACCAATCCGGCTTGTTGGTCGAACTCCTTCGCCCTACCCAAAGCTCGAATATTAAACATGACAGAATCACGTTTGGCTTGTGTATCCAAATCTCCAAATGGCTCATCAATAATCGAGTTCACATTCGCTGAATAATTGACAATCATACTCTTCGTCAAATTCCAATTCAACGCATACTGCCTATTAAAGAACCAATATTTCTCAAATTGTGGAGCTACCCCTTCCGTCGTCAATTGCTGATTCCGCAATTGTGTCTTCACAAAACTCCGATCCATCTCCGCACGAACCGTAATCGAAGAAGGTATAATATTCACATTCAAATCACGCAAAAGCGCTAGCCACTGAGTTGTGGAAGACATTTTCGCAAATGGCTCCCAGAAACTCGCAGAAGAGGTATAGCTATACAAAATACTTCCTCGCTGACTTAATTGTCGGTATGTCTCTGTCAACGTATTCGTCCGAATCATCTCCGAATACGCATAACTAAACGTAAAATTAGATAAATCCCACACATAGGCATGCTTCGCCAAGGAAGAACGAATCTTACGGACATTGGTAAAATTAAAGCCTTGTCGCTCCGTATTGTCTTCCACTAATTTCAAATAATCCGCACGCTTAGCTTGCGTTGAAAACTTGTTTATCGCATCCGCTAAGAAAATATCGGGATCCAGTGGATCAAATTGCGGTGCCACATTCCTACGATCATACGACACATAAAACGGAATCTTAAAGCCCCATTTCTGAGGTAAGAATTTATCTAAATTCAAGTTGGCCGTAATGCCATATTCCTTCGTATTATCCCGTGAACGATCGGAAATCTTGGATTGCACACCACCAAATCCATAATTCCGGAAACTGCCGTTCATGGTAATTTGACCTAAATCGGCCAACTTAATTCCCATTTTACCTAAGGCCGCTGCTCCTGAAGTTTGATCAAAACCTGACGCTCTTAACTCATTCACCCAAACACAGAAAGACTTATTTTGACCGTCTTTCGCCGTATTCCGAACACCAATCATCAAAACCATCGAAGCACTTTGATCCGGTCGGCCCATCACTGTCACCCGATACGTTTTACCGGTTGAAGAAACCATCGTCAACGTAAATCGTTCATTCAATGACTTCCCTTGTCGATCACGTTCAATTTTCGCCTGCTTCAATAACTCAAATTCAACATCGAATTCATTGTCTTGGGGCCAAATCTCAATATCTAAACTTTGACCTTTTTGCGTTTGACGTAAACCCGTTTGTTCAACTTCGTAATAATTATCCGTTAAATCTGTTCCGATTCGCATGAAAGCTGAAACCTGGCCATCCACTTGGTCTGGACTTTGCATCGAAACAAACATGCGAAGACGCTTATAGTTGATAAAGTCAAATGCCGAGTTCTTAAATACCCCACGCGCATCGCCCGGACGTAAATTATCCACACATAAGCTCATGGATTGCTCATTCAAACGTGCGTTATTGATCGTCGTTACATCCTGATCACGCACAAATCCTGGAGGAACCACATACGGAATCGTATTGGCTCCTTTGCTTGCAGGTCCATTTTCCTCAATATTGACAGATGAAATACGGAACTTCGCATCGTAGGTTTCCGGAATTTCTTGTCCATTTCGTTGATCTAAATTTCCAATAAACTTCCGATAAGAATAACCCGATAATTGCAATTGTGCAAAACGCAAGACAACCGGATCTTGGAATTGGCTCAACAACATGCGGAAGAATCGAATGGATTTAAAACTCGAAATTTCACCCGCGGGAGTCGTATAATTACGTTTATCTTTAATCGGAATTCGGAATAAATACCAATCCACTCCCCCGTCATTAACCTTATCAACCACAAATCCTTGGCCTACCGCTAAACCTCCTGGTTTCAAATCAACCTCATATTGATAATAGGCTTCCACCTCATTCACCGTATTATCATTATTCAAATCTTCACGATCAGGCATCATGGAATTGGCCTCTGTGACGTTAGAATTACTTGGATTATCGGTCGTAGGCGAATTATTTTCAATTCCCATGTAATTCTTATACCGCTCAATCATGCTACCTGTCGTGCTATATGAATTACTCAAATAATGAACAAAATCATCTCCAGCAGGATCCGCTTGAATAGCCGAAATCGCCTTCGCATCCGTAACGCGAGTCTTAGTTAGATTCAAATATTCCGCAAAATAAGTTGCTTCCGAAATCGAACTGTTTTCACTTACCTGATTGGGCAAACCATCCAAACCAATATCTTGTTGGCCTCTCCCACCTTGATTATCAAACGCATTAATCACAAATTGACGTTTCGGTGCTAATCCCCAATTCGTCTTCTCCACGTTTTGTGATCCTCCAGATACAATCTTTTCACCAGCTGGTATCCCATTCTCAAAGTTGGAGAATCCATCCGGAATAAAATCTTCCGAAATATCTCCTAAATGAAAGATCAATTTACCTCCAGTCGTATTGTTCTTGTTAAATACCCCATCCCGAATTTTACCTGATTCGCCCGAAACAAACGGATCCATCAACCAAAACTCAATTTGCTCCACATTCGAATTATCAAAATCCGTATCGGATGTAATCGCTCGGGTAATCGCACCAAAATTATTCTTCGGATTCGGTAATAAACCTTGTGCCGTCAGATTCGGATTAAAGTTGTAAATACCTCGTTCTGATGGAAAATAAGCCACATCAAGAACGCCCAAAGGTAAATTGGTTATGTTATTAGCAAAATCCTTATTGGGAAATAAACCCTTTGGAGTCACCACTCGCTCATAGGCATAAGTATTTACTGTTGCCGGATCTATGCCAGGAACATCCAAGGAGAATCCTCCCGTACCATATAAACTGGCATCCACATTGTAGGCAGAAATTTTCGCCCGACGGAAATTTGAACTCAAGTCACGTGGATTCGAAACAACAAAATCTTTCGGTGTAGAGGCTGGACGCCAAAGCGTAGGTTGTGAACTTAAATTAAAGACCACTCGCGCCGACTCGAAATCATCGATAAATGCATTTCCTTGTACACGATCATTGACATTCGGAATTAATTTGGCAAACTCCCCTTGAAAATCAATCACAGAAGTTTCCTTTGTCGAGATAATTGGCAATGCATCAATCATCCGTGTCAAAGCATTTGATTTCTTCAAAATACTGGCATCAAAACCAATCAAGGTATTATTGACCGGTTCATTCCCGATTGAAACACGTCGTAAAAAGGCAGGCGGTGTCTCACTCATACTCTGAACTGTCGCCCCCAAATGCACATCTTGACCTAGATTATAATCTAAGCGCGTCCCTAATAAGGTACGAACTTGGTTGGTAAATAAATCTGGTTTTTCGTAGCAAACTTTAAGTTCTCTTCCCGACTGAAATACCCCCTCATTCAAAATCTTAACTTTTCCTGATTGCCCTTCAACAATATAGTCGGAACCTGCGACCAACGATTGTCCACCCGCAGAAACAGTCACTGACTTAGGTTCTACACCAAAAGGCAAAGAAATATCTCCACCAACACCCGCTTGAAAATTGCCTTTGATAAAAAACTTGTTTTTAGATGCTTGTTGGAGTGCATCCGTCTGTGTCAAACGATACAATTTATCAAACACATATTTATCGACTAAATTGGACTCCGAAGCAGTAAATTGTTTCTTTAAACTCGCCCCGAAAGGCTCCAAGACCGGAAAAATAATCTTACCATTTTTTGAATCAATGGTCACATCCTCGATGTAGTCAAAATTTCCATCGGGTTGAGGATCCCCAGCAAAATTCAACTTATCTAATCCTAAAACCTTAACCAAAGGCACATCTTTAAGCTTTTCACCTTCAATTAAATTGGAATTATCTATCCCTGTCGCATCATCCTTGTAAATCAAACGCAATTGAAAATTCTGCTTATTCAATCCATTCGAATTCAAGGAATAGATATTCTTCATCATCAAATCCCACATCGGATGTTGCAGGTGATTTCGAATCGTGGATGACTTAAGCATCTTTAAAATCAACACCTCATTGTCTTGTCGGGCCTGGTAATCTTCCGTCAACTCGCCTACCTTATATTTCCGACCATTAAACGTGTATTCATAGGCAACAGCTAACACCTCATCATTACGAAGTGGAGCGACTAAGGATATATAGCCCAGCTGGGAATTGAATTTAAATTCACGTTCATTCAGGCGTTTGGCACCTTTCAACATATCAAAGTCAGTACCCCGCTGTAAGTTGTAAGCAGATTCTAATTGGTATGAAGCCTGATCCGACTTACGAATTTGTGCATCAGCCGTCAATTTCACATACATACCATTGTTTTTGTTATCGACCGTTTGACCAGCGACAATTGGCTGCATAATGGCCTTATCCCGACTGTAAGGATTGGATTCCCCTAAATCTGACAAGGCAACAAGATTACGTAAGGTTTCAGTGCTTTGAGTACGATTCGTCACATAAACCTCTACACGCGTAATCGTGATTCCACTCGTGATAACAGGCAGATTTTGTAAGGATCGTTCGTAATTGTTTCGAAAAAAGGTCGACAAAAAGAAATGTCGGTTTTCATCGTATTGATCAGCCCGAAGTTCGAAAGAACGTCCTTGGGAACCACCTTTCATTGTTATACAATCCTGCTTAGAACGCTGCTGTGCTGCCACAACAGTCACATCCAAATTCCCAAAACGCAATAATGTCTTTAAACCAAATAAATTCTGAACCCCAGGAATCAATTGCGAATTCAAGGTCCAAGAAGTATTACCGGCTTCGATGTTTTGTAATATATCCTCCTCCTGCGTCTTCCAATTTAACTTTAATTGATTTTGGAAATTGAAACTCGCCTTCGTATCGAAGTTGGCATTCAAATTCAACTTATCCCCTATCTTGCCTTGAAAGTTGATCTGCGCCTGTTCATTGAAAAACAAATTGCCCACATAGCGCAATTGGACCGGAATAGCTGGATTATCGACATATTGACCTTGATAGCCAATATCCAACAACAAACTACCATTGGGTTTGAAATACACTTCCGAACCACCGAAAATACGGTCAATCGCAGGAGGTAATTCAATTTTGGGAAACAATCCACGGGATTGAACGCTACTTGAACCATCTAAACTTTTGGAATAAGCATTCCAAAAACTCCGATTCACCAAACTATTTTGTTGGAGGCTATAATCCGAAAAACTCTTACTATGCACAGGGCTCAAAGACAATTCGCCTAAACGACGCTCCTGCAAAACATTTTCACCAGAAATACGCGTAGTGGATTGAACCTGAGGAATGGAATAAATAGCAAAAGGTGACTTTTGCTTAGCAGTTATATTACTCGATTTCTTGACTTGATAACGTGGCTTTTTACCACTTTTTTCAAGAATTAAAGTTGAATCCAATTCTTGGGCCGACAAATCCAATGAACCACCAATCGCCATGAAGCTCGTAAAAGCTACCTGGAGGGTCCTATGAAAAATTCGGTGCAAAAACATCCAAAAAGGGTTAAAAATAAATTAACGAAGCGCGAGTTTAATTAATTGTTCAACATTCGAATCTGGATTTGCCTTCAACAATTGATCCAAATTCTTTTCCGCAGCTACACGCGGAATTCCTAGCGTTACTAATGCTGCTAAAGCTTCTTGTTTAACCCCAAATGATGCATCATGTGATGCCGCACCTGCCTCAACAAACAAGGTATCTTTCTTACATTTATCCTTTAATTCTAAAATAACGCGCTGGGCAGTCTTCGAACCAATTCCTTTAATCGATTGAATCAGCCCAATATTTTCATTCATAATCGCCGAGCGAATCTCACTCGAAGAAAAAGAAGAAAGCATCACCAATGCCGTACTTAATCCCACGCCAGACACTGAAACCAAATCCAAGAACAGGTATTTTTCATCCATGGAATGAAAACCTACCAAGGTATGTGAATCCTCTTTAATCTGAAGATGCGTAAATAATTGGACATTTTCGTTGCCGTCTTTTAGCGCATCGTAGGTTTGCAATGAAATTTTAACCTCATAGCCTACTCCCTGCACATCGATGATGACATGTGTACGATCTTTGTGAGCTAATTTACCTTTTAAATATGCGATCATCTTATGAAATTCGTAAACGCATACCTGGACGTAAAGTCGTCGAAGCACGCATTCGATTAAGTTTTTTCAATTTGGTTACCGTTAGGCCTTGATAACGTTCAGCAATATCCGAAAGTGTATCTCCCGAACGAACTTTATGAAAACGGATTTTAGCTTTCTTAGCTTTTTTAAAAACGACAGGCTCCTCTACATCAGCCGAGGAATCAACAGCAGCTTGCATCACCTTCTCTCGAACGCGTGCAAAGTAAACCAATTGCTTTCCGCGTTTAATCCGATTCGTTTTTAGGCGATTCAAATGCTTTAATTCCAAAACACTCACTTGCAAAATGCGCGCTACGTCGTATAAAGATTGACCTCGTTTAACCTTGTAGCGTCGCTGAACCAATTTATCCACAAATAATGCGGCTAAACTATCAGATTGTTTTTGGCTGACGAAAGCAGCTGAATCTAAAATAGCTTGTCTGTTGGAGCTGAAATAAGCAAAACGGGAACTTGGAATATGCACCACAACCGTTTTATTATCGTTGGGAATGTTCGTCCCAATTAAATGAGGATTAATCAACAGAAAAGTATCCACAGGAATCGAAGCAAATTGCTTCAAGCGATTTAAATTCAAATAGCCTTTGACATGAATCGTATCAAAAGGAATCTTTTTAACCCATTTCTCAGCATGAATAGCATGATCCCAATGGTAATTCATCATGTAATCCATGGCAATAAATTGCGGTACATAAGCACGCGTCTGTTTGGGTAAACAATTATAAATGCCCCAAAAATCACTTTTGCCACATTTACGAATTGCCCGCTTCACATTACCTGGACCTGTATTGTATGCCGCTAAAGCCAAATGCCAATCACCAAATACACGGAATAGTTGCTTCAAGTATTTACAAGCAGCCTCTGTCGCTTTTTCAGGATCAAATCGCTCATCCACAACTCCGTCTACCCGCAATCCAAAATCACCACGTGCCGTATAAGGCATAAATTGCCATAAACCGCCTGCACCTTTATTACTTAACGCTCTCGATTCTAAGCCAGACTCAATTAAGGATAAATATTTTAATTCTTCTGGTAGATTATATTGCTTCAAATATTTCTCATACAACGGGAAATACAAATCCCTGCGCTCCAACATCCGTTGGGTAAATTCCGCTTTCCGAAAAGCGAAATATTCAACAAACTGGTGTGTATGAAAATTGTAATTTAATGGAATTTGATTTTGTAATGTAACCAAGCGCGAGGAGACAATCGACGGATCAATCATAAACGCGGTGGGTGAACCTTGTTCAAATGATGCCAAAGAATCAATCGCTGCTAAATCATCCGTAGGAAAATAGTTCTTAGAAGTATTGACATCTTGAGTAGCCGGCATTGATGCTGTAATCTGTCCAAAAACTGGAAGATTCAGCAACAACAATACCACAAAACTCAAAAGCCTTACGAACATCTATTCGAAAATTTTAGCAAAATCAATTAAGCCCTGCTCATCAAATGCCTTCCCAGTCACCTGAAAACCCATCGGCAAACCGGCTGTGTCTTCTCCCATAGGAACAGATAAAGCTGGTAAACCCGTAATATTTGCCTGAACGGTGAATAAATCGCCCAAATACATCTGAAGCGGATCTAGCGTTTTTTCACCCATTTTATAGGCTGTAGACGAAGTAGTCGGCGAAATAATAAAATCTACATCTGCTAAAATCGCTAACGTACGCTCCTGAATAAGGCGTCTTACTTGTTGGGCTTTCGTATAATAAGCATCGTAATAGTCGGCACTCAACACAAAAGTCCCTAACATAATTCTACGCTTCACTTCTTCACCGAATGCCTCATCACGGGTCTTTTTATAAAGCTCCATCAAATCTTTGGCATCAGCCGTGCGATGACCGAATTTGACCCCATCAAATCGGGCCAAGTTGGAACTCGCTTCCGCCGTCGTCAACACATAATACGTCGGCAATAATTGCTCGATATATGCAAAATCAACCGACACAACTTCATAGCCCGCGGCCTTCAATGTCTCCACATGCGCAAAAAATGCATCACGGATCTCTGGCTGCAAACTTGGATGCTCAACGATTTCTTTGATGTAGGCTACTTTCTTTTTTTCTAGATAGCTGGTTTCCAGCGAATCAACCACCGTGCTATCGAAACCATCTTTTCCTTCGATTGTCTTCAAGACCAAAGCTAAATCTTCCAAATGATGCGCCATCGGCCCAATCGTATCAAAAGATGAGGCATAGGCTATTAAGCCCCAACGAGACACTCGACCATATGTAGGCTTCAATCCCATAATACCACAAAACGCTGCTGGCATACGAATCGATCCACCCGTATCTGTCCCTAAGGAAACCTGGCACATTCCTGCTTGAACGGCCACAGCCGAACCACCGGAACTTCCTCCGGCTACGTGAGCGCTATTCGCAAAATTCAATACGGGCCCAAATGACGAATTCTCATTCGTAGATCCCATCCCAAATTCATCGCAATTTTGTCGGCCAATAATAATCGCATCGGCATCTAAAAGACGCTGTACAGCCGTAGCTGAAAAGGTGGATTGAAAGCCATTTAATATTTGACTTCCCGCCTGACTAGGATGGTCGGCGTAGCAAAGTAAATCTTTGATCCCAACAACCAGACCAGCCAAAGGACCTGCAGTTCCCTGTTTGATTTTAGCATCTATTTCAGCTGCCCGCGCTAAAGCTTCTTGGTCATAAACCGTCAAAAATGCGTTCAATTTAGCATTATAGGCATCTATTCGGTCTAAATGACCTTGCACAATTTCCACGCATGTACGCTTGCCAGCCAATAAATCTCGACGTATTTCCGAGTAGGCAACAGGAACTAAATTCATCAAAAAAGGGGATTCTTTTTAAACACAAAAGCATAGTTGGCTTTCACCAACTATGCATTGAAAACAAATACGGTAAGACTACTTCTTTGTTTCGTCTAATTCTTTGTTGATCTGATCTTTCACTTCATTCTTCGCGTCTTGGAACTCACGAATTCCTTTTCCAAGTCCACGCATCAATTCAGGTAATTTCTTACCACCAAAAAACAATAAGATAGCTAAGCCGATTAACAATAATTCGCCGCCACCTAAACCATTTAAAAACAATAATATACTTGAGATGTTCATTGTAGTCTAATTTTTAATTTTGTAAATATATTCAATAGTCATTAATAATCCTTATTCAGGCGTCAAACATTCACATGTTTTTCAAATTCATCTAATTCCTTTTTAATCGATTTCCCCACCCATAATACGACGGCCAAATCATCTGTAAATCCAACCAATGGTAAAACATCCGGAATGAAATCAAAGGGTGATATAAAGTAAATCAATACAGCCACTATTTTTACTAACGTAATTGCAGGCAATTTCTTGTATGTGCCTGAAACATATGCTTTAATTAATTCGCTAAACAACACAATGTAATGATTCAATAGCCGAACAACTGAAATATTACTTGTTGCCGCAATCTCCTGAACCTTAACCAAAGACTTTTGAATCAGACCTAACATGCCTAATTTATCCTTCATGAAAACCGCTTCCGCTTTTTCCATGGCCTTCTGAAAATAATGTGACGAAATAATTCGATCAATAAAGCTTTTCTCTGTTCCCATTTTCACTAATTAATCCTTAAATATACTAAAATGCTGCTAAAATCAAGTCGGCTCTATCCTTATAAATATTGATTTTAAAAAGAACGTCGAAATTTGACGATTATGTCTTATTTTTGCGACGATTTTAGTATAATCATTCCTAAAAATATAAACAATGAAAATCACCGTAGTAGGAGCAGGTGCCGTAGGTGCAACTTGTGCTGACAACATCGCTAGAAAAGAATTAGCAGATGAATTAGTATTATTAGATATCAAAGAAGGTATTGCTGAAGGTAAAACCCTTGATATGTTTCAAACGGCCTCTTTGTTAGGTTTTGATACCAAATTAGTAGGATCAACAAACGACTATTCAAAAACTGCCAATTCAGACGTAGTAGTTATTACTTCTGGCCTTCCTCGTAAGCCAGGTATGACGCGTGAAGAATTAATCGGTGTTAATGCGGGTATCGTTAAGAGTGTTGTAGAAAACATCTTAAAATTCTCTAAAAACCCAATCATTGTAATCATTTCTAACCCAATGGATACAATGACTTACTTAGCGAAATCAGTAGCTGGTTTAGATAAGCACCGTATCATCGGTATGGGTGGTACATTAGATTCAGCTCGTTTCAAATGCTATTTAGCAAAAGCGATGGATGTTTCAATCAATGATATCCACGGAACGGTAATCGGTGGTCACGGAGATACAACCATGATTCCTTTGAAGCGTTTGGCAACTTATAACGGTGTACCTGTTAGCCAATTCTTAGATTCAGAAACGTTAGACAAAGTAGCTGCAGACACAATGGTAGGTGGTGCAACTTTAACTGGTTTATTAGGTACTTCTGCTTGGTATGCTCCAGGTGCTGCAGGTGCTGCATTAGTTGAGGCAATCGTTCGCGATGAGAAAAAAATCATGTCTTGCTGCGTATCACTTGACGGAGAATACGGTCAATCAGATATCTGCTTAGGCGTTCCTGTCGTATTAGGCAAGAATGGTTGGGAGAAAATCGTTGATTACAAATTAACAGAAGACGAGCAAGCTGCTTTCAACAAATCTGCTGAAGCTGTTCGTAATATGAATTCCGTATTAGCGACATTGTCTATCTAATATCGAATTACAATGCATAAAAAAAGCCACCCGTCAGCTGACAGGTGGCTTTTTTTATTTCGATCGAATGGCCGTCACTGGATCCATCTTCGCGGCAACCCAGGCAGGAATGATTCCCGACAACACCCCAATAAAACTCGATATAAAGAGGCCTTTGAAAACATTCGATGCTGATAAGGTCAAAGGCAATGCATCTTGTGGAATTAACGTAATGAGTACGACTAAACCTATCCCAACAACACCTCCGATCAAACTCAAGAACACCGCCTCAAATAAAAACTGATACAAAATCACATAATTCTTAGCACCTAAGGACTTCTGAATTCCGATAATATTGGTTCGCTCCTTCACGGATACAAACATAATGTTGGCGATACCAAAGCCACCTACCAACAAAGAAAATCCGGCAATTAAAGCTCCCGCGATATTCAAGGCTGCAAAAATCCCGTCGAAAAATGCTTGCAAGCCATCCAACCGATTTACAGAGAAATTATCCTCTTGCTTGGGTTTAATGGAACGTAAACTACGCATCATACCCGTAATCTCACCTTCTAAGGCTGTTTGACCATCATCCGACTTAAATGCTTTAATTGCAATATCGGGTGCAGGTCTGTCTTTTTGGAATACCGCCGCAAAAGTTGTGTATGGAATAATCACCTTTTCATCTGGAGTACCCCCAAAATTCAACATGTCCTCCCCTTTCTTTTCAATCACACCAATCACTAAAAACTTAATTCCATTAACCTTAATAATCTCACCTACAGCTGACCGACCATCCACTAAGGTTTCAGCCACTTTCGCACCGATTATACATACAAATAATCCATTATCTGATTCAATTGGCAAGAAATAACGACCATCTTGAATTGGAGTACTCGTAATTTGATTATACTCATAAGAAGCTCCGGTCATGTTGGCATCAATGCTGTTACTTCCCCGACTAACATTCGCCGTCCGACCACCATCCATAATCGCAATAGCTTCCGCGTTCTCTAAATGTTCTTTCAAGTATTTAAATTCCGTGTATTTCATCTCCGGCCGATTCAAATATTTCCACCAAGGATAATTATTCTGCATCAACCATGGCCATTTCCCCACATACAAAACACCTGAACCCGCAAAGGAATCGATTTCTTTCCGAATCTTATTATTCAAGGAATCAACGGCCGTAAATACCGCCACGATGGCAAAAATACCTACACTTACGCCCAATAGCGACAAAGTCGTACGCATCACATTCGACCGCAATGCCTGATAGGCAAACAAAAAACTCTCGTAAACTTGACGTAAAAAGAACATAGATTTCAGTTTGAATTCAAATTTACAATTAATAACGAAAGGAATTCGTTCATTCGGATGAATTGCACATCAGAAACTTTGAGTGGTTATATGTTGGTAAGATTGGATTTCGTAATTTTAAAATTCAATTCGTAGATACATGCATTGGAGTAAGCGGGACATCGAGCAATTAAGCATTCATTTTGAGGGAGAACTCTTTATCAATGACTCGCAAACTAGTCAGATGACCAAACGATTGTATGCGACCGACGCATCTGTTTATGAAGTAAAACCTGCAGCCGTTGCCATTCCGTCAAATTCCAAAGACATCAAACGGCTTATTCAATTCGCAGCAAATCATAAAACCAATATCATTCCACGCGGTGCGGGCACTTCCCTAGCTGGACAAGTTGTAGGCGATGGAATTGTCATGGAGATATCGGCCAAAATGGCCAAAATCATCCAATTGAATAAAAAAGAACAGAGTGTTTGGGTTGAACCAGGCATCATTCGAGACGATTTAAATAAACATTTAGCGCCTGCGGATTTATTCTTTGGCCCTGAAACGTCCACAGCGAACCGCGCGTTAATCGGCGGAATGATCGGAAACAATTCCTGTGGTTTACACTCCATAGTTTGGGGGTCAACACGTGATCATTTATTAGAAACCCGAGCATGGTTATCCGATGGAACAGAAATACATACAGAACCACTTAGTTTAGAGGCGTTTTATAAAAAAACGACACTCACCAACTTAGAAGGCACAATTTACCGCGAGCTTCACAGAATCCTCAATAATCCCGAGATTCAATCCTTGATCCGAAATGCATTTCCCAAGACCGAAATCAAACGGAGAAACACAGGATACGCACTCGACGCACTCATTGAGATGCAACCCTTTAACCCTGAAGGTAAACCATTCAATCTTTCAGCTCTATTAGCTGGATCCGAGGGTACTTTAGCGGTCGTTCATGCAGCCAAACTAAACCTCCTGCATCATCCCGAGCCGTTTGTGGGCCTACTTTGTTTACACTGCAACAGCCTACAGGATTCGCTGCACGCGAATATCATTGCCTTAGAATCCAATCCTACCGCATCAGAATTAGTGGATGATTTTATTTTGTCATTTACAGAGAATCACCCCAACTTCAAAGATGATCGTAGCTTTATCGAAGGAAAACCGGCTGCCATTTTGATGGTTGAATTCCGAGCAGAAAGTCAGGATGAATTAGATAAGAAAATCGCCACTTGCATCTCATCGATTCGAGAAGCTAATCTGGCTTATGCCTACCCAGTCTTATATGGCGATGAAATCAGCAAAGGATGGGATATCCGAAAAGCAGGTTTGGGGCTTATTCGTAATCAAACAGGTAGCAAACAACCCGTAAATCTCATTGAAGATTGCGCCGTTGCGCCAAGCGACCTACCTGCGTATGTCGCAGACATTCAAGCATTATTAGCGAAAAACCAAGTTCAGGCAGCCTATTATGCCCATGCGGGTGCAGGAGAATTACACATTGAACCCTTTTTAGATATTCATAGCCCGGAAGGGAAAACCTTGTTCCGGAAACTCCTTACGGAAACGGTTGAAATTCTGAAAAAATACAAGGGTTCACTTAGTGGGGAACATGGTGATGGCCGACTAAGAGGCGAATTCATCCCGCAAATTATGGGCGATGAGATTTACCAATTGTTCGTTGAAATCAAACAATTGTTTGACCCACAAAACATCCTAAACCCGGGTAAAATCGTTCATTCTCCTCCGATGGACGAAGCTTTTCGTCAAAAGGAAAAACAAGAACCCGCAAACTATTATTTCCATTACCCAGAAACAGAAAGTCCATTAGGCCTTGCTGAAAAATGTTCTGGTTCAGGGGATTGTAAAAAAACAGCATTGACCGGCGGAACCATGTGTCCAAGTTTTATGGCCAGCCAAAAAGAAAAAGATAGTACACGAGGAAGAGCAAACATTTTACGCCAACTCATCACAGAAAGCGGTTCTGAGGCTTATTCAAATCCTGAATTACTTGAAGTTCTTGACCTATGTCTTTCCTGCAAAGGTTGTCAAACCGAATGCCCATCGGGTGTAGATATGGCCAAATTAAAGGCTGAAACACTCCAACAACATTACGACAAACAAGGGATTCCTTGGCGAACTAAAATGGTCGGCCACTTCCCTATCCTCCAAAGACTCGCTAGCTATGTTGCTCCACTCTACAACTTAGCCATCAACTTCCCTGGCAGCTCAATCCTTTTGAAAAGTGCGATGGGATTCTCTTGGAACCGAAGCCTGCCAGAAGTACATTTCACGAGTCTTGAATCATGGCATTTACGCTATAGTAAACGAGTGGATCAGGAACAATTCGAAAAAGGATTTGTGTATTTGTTTGCGGATGAATTTACCAATTACAATGAAGTTGAATTAGGCAAAAAAACTGTATTACTCTTAAATGAATTAGGTTACGGTGTCAAAATCCCCAATCAAATCATTTCCGGAAGAACCTATATTTCCAAGGGATTGCTTGCCTTTGCCAAACAATTGGCCAATACCAATGTCCAAGCCTTAACAGACATCGTTTCAGAAGAACACCCCTTAATCGGAATTGAGCCGAGCGCCATATTGAGCTTCCGGGATGAAATCCCGAATTTGGTCAATGAAGAGCTACGTGAAAAAGCCTTAAAACTAAAGGCAAACTGCCTCTTAGTGGACGAATTCCTTTTACAAGAAATTAAAGCAAAACGCATCAAGCAGGAACAGTTTACCGAAAAGTCTGAAAAAGTAATCCTACACGGGCATTGCCACCAGAAATCCATCGCAGGAATTAGCAGTACTCGACAAGTTTTGAACTTTCCGGTTAATTATGAAGTTGAACTCTTACCAACAGGCTGCTGTGGTATGGCGGGCTCGTTTGGCTATGAGAAAAAGCATTATAAATTATCCCAACAAATTGCCAAATTAGTCTTATACCCTCGCCTATTGGCGACTAAAAGTAAAACGATTATCGCCATGAACGGAACATCTTGTCGGCACCAAATCAAAGATGGCATCGACAAAGAAGCTTTCCACACAGCGGAAATTATGTACCAAGCGCTTGCTCAAAAGACCCTAAAACCATGATCCAATACAACATTTCAATATTTGTTGAGAACAAAATCGAAGACCAAGCCATCAAGGCACTAACGAAACATATCGTACCGGAATTAAATGCCTGGGATTTCATCGAACAAGCGCATGTTTTTGAAATCAGCTCGCATCAAGAACCCGATTCGAAAGGGTTTTCGGTTCAATGCTTGATTCCACAATCAGAAGAAAGAAGAAAAGAGGCCATCGAAAACCTAATTTCCAATTTCTTTTTAGCGGAATTCCCGAATCAATTTGTCTATTTCCCAAGCCAATTAAAAAGACTTTAAGCCCAGCGAATGGGTTCTATTCCTTGAGAAACTAAGAAATCATTCGTTTGCGAAAAGGGCTTTGACCCAAACCATCCGCCGCGATTCGCAGATAAAGGTGATGGATGTGCGGACTTGATGACATAATGTTTATTCGCATCAATCAGAGAAGCAAACTGTTGTGCATGATTACCCCACAACAAAAAGACTATTGGACTTTCATGCGCATTCAGCAAATTCAAGACTGCTTTTGTGAACATTGGCCAGCCCATTGCTGCATGTGAACCCGCCTCCCCTGCCCGAACGGTTAATGAGGTATTCAAAAGTAGAACTCCTTGACCTGCCCAATCACTTAAATCACCAGAAGAACGCATCAAGCCTAAATCTTGAAACAACTCCTTATAAATATTCTTTAAGGAAGGGGGAAGCGGAACGCCTTGGGGTACCGAAAAACTTAAGCCATGTGCTTGCCCAGGCCCATGATAAGGATCTTGACCTAAGATGACCACGCGGGTATTTTCGAAGGAGCATAGATTAAGCGCATCAAACAATTGAGAAACAGGAGGATAAATAGGTTGATTTTGATAGGCATCCATGACTTTCGCTGAAAGCTTTTCAAAATTTTCGGATCGGAATGTAGATTTCAACACCGATTTCCAGTCATTCTGAAGTAAATCCTGTAATTTTAACTCTTCATTTACCATAGCATCAAACCCATATCTCCCTTGAATACACCTGAAATTTCCATCGAGGTCATTGTAAACCACATCCCAGATATGGAAATCCAAAAACCGTATCAATACTTCTTTAGCTACCAAATTACAATCTTAAATCGGTCCACACAACCTGTACAGCTCGTAAGTCGCTATTGGCTCATCATGGATGGGGGTTTACATGAGGAAACTGTGAAAGGTTTGGGGGTGGTAGGCCAACAACCCATCTTGGAACCCAATACCTCTTTTACGTATACTTCGGGCTGCCCTTTGATGTCAGAATTTGGTAAAATGAGCGGATACTATACTTTTCTAAATTTAAATTCTCAGGAAACCTTTCAAGTAGAAATCCCTGCCTTTTCACTCACCACGATATTTGCTCAAAACTAATGTTACAACGCTTCGCATTTAACTGGAAAGCACAAACCGCGCATGGCTTGCATTCACCGTTCGTATTTGACTTGTATACACAGGTGATCGATCCTTTATACCAACAAAATCCTAGCGATATTCAAGAAGCGATGATTCATGGTATCGGTAAACATCTGAAATTAGCGGCAGGTAAAATTCAGGTAATCGATTTTAAGAAATTAACTGATAGCGATTTGCCTAGCATTGAGGAATTAATGCTTGAAAAAGATCATTTACTTTTTTGTTTAAACATTAGAGATTCGGATGAATCCTTACAAAAATGGTCATATATAGCAGCGATGCCACAAGCAATCCACAGCATTGAATTATATGAAATGGGCATTATCTCGCTAAATCCCATCGCACCCAAACAGCATTTCTTTCTTAAAAAGGCATAAAAAAAGGGAGATGCCTTTCGGACATCCCCCTCAAAAAAAAAAAAAAAATACGTTTAAACAGGCTTGGCAATTTCAACCAACACTCGTTTACCTTTAATTGCAGCTCCGGCCATTTTATCCAAAACAACTTTAGCATATTCTTTCGGAACATCTACGTATGTGTGCTTATTTTCGATCTGAATTTGACCTAAGGCATTACCAGGAATTCCTGTCTCACCTGCAAAAGCACCCACGATATTCGAAGGAGAAATTTTCTCATTAAATCCGATGTTAACAAACATGCGAACCATGTTCTCATCGTTACGGTAAGGTTTTCCTTCACGATCCATACGGGGTCCACGAGGGCCACGATCACGCTCTCCACCTCTGTCGCGGCGACCACCACGATCTCCACCACCGCGAGAATCACGATCAAAACGACCGCCACCACGACGCTCACCACCGCGAGAATCACGATCACGGTATCCACCGCCACGCTCCTCACGACCATATTTACGCGATTGACGCTCTAATTCTCCTTCAAGATTTTCATCCCCGAATTCGTTCTTCTGAATTCCCATGTTCATCTTCACTAAAGCAGCAACTATTTGCTCCGTTGTGAAACCTGCATGTTGTAAGTTCTCCAATGAATCAGAGAAAACCTCTAAATCACCTTCGTTGATCGTAGCAGCCACACGCTCAATGAACATGCCTTTCTTGATACCCACAACATCGGTAAACGATGGAATTACACCTTTGTCAATTTTAACTTTGGTATAGTTCATGATTTCACGCAAACGATTGCGCTCAGATCCTACAACCAAGGTAAATGCCTTACCAAATTTACCAGCACGGCCTGTACGACCAATACGGTGTACATAATATTCTTCATCTAATGGAATATCGTAATTGATTACCGCATCCACATTGTCAACGTCCAATCCACGTGCTGCCACATCCGTCGCTACTAAGATTGTCACATTTCCATTACGGAAACGATTCATAACTTGTGTACGTTGGCTTTGGCGCAAATCACCATGCAAACCTTCTGCTGCATAGCCACGAGAAACCAATTCTTCTACCACCTCATCCACACGTTTCTTCTGGTTACAGAAAATCAACATCAATTTCAAGGCATAAAAGTCGATCAAACGAGTTGTAACTTCCATCTTCGCACGTCCTTTTACATCGAAATACAATTGCTCGATGTTGACGTTCGTGATTTCATTTTTAACAACTTTCACCAATTTCGGCTCAGTCAAATAACGACTAGTCAAGGCCATAATAGGCTTCGACATCGTTGCTGAGAACAATACGGTTTGACGTTCGTTTGGCATTTCTTGTAAGATACTTTCGATATCCTCACGGAAACCCATATCCAACATCTCATCTGCCTCATCCAATACGATCATGGATGCTTGTTGTAGTTTCAACGCACGACGCTCAATTAAATCAATGACACGCCCTGGAGTACCTACAACGATGTTGGCACCAGCCTTCAACGATTTAATTTGACGATCAATTGAATCACCACCATAAACAGTCGTAACCCAAACACCTTTCGTGAACTTAGAAAGCTTCTTCATTTCTTCCGAAACTTGAACCGCTAACTCACGTGTAGGACATAAAATAATTGCTTGTACAAATTTTTCGAACGGTACGATTTGTTCGATCATTGGAATACCAAACGCGGCCGTTTTACCAGTACCCGTTTGCGCTTGTCCGATGACATCGCGACCTTCTAAAACGTAAGGAATTGCTTCTGATTGGATGGGGGAAGCAAACTCAAAACCCATTTCTTTTACTGCTTCTTGGATACCTTCCGACAAAGGAAGACTATCAAAGCGAATTTTTTCACTCATGATTGTTATGTTTAATTATGATGCCCTAACACATCCGTAATCAAACCTAATAGCCCTTTGTCGTTAATCAGAAGGGATTTACAATCACTTGTAATCGATTTATGCGGATGCATTTGTACTAATATGCCACAAAAGTACGCATACTTACAACAGAAAGCAAATGAATTGGATTATTTTAATACAGGCTTCTTTGAAAGAGCAAAGATAACAGCCTTATCATCGGATGCTTTAACCTCGATTCGTGCTGGCGACAAACCCTCTCCTACTAAACGATTTTTAATCACAAAACCGCGCTTCAACGATGTACGTTCATCTTTTCCTGAATTCACCAAAATCTTTAGAGACGCCTCTTTGTAGCGATTCATACCTTCCGCCATACGCTTAAAAACATAGTCGGCAGGTTTATCCAACAAATCAGTTTGCTCGTTGAAAACCAACTCATTTGCGGCTAGCTCAACAGGTTCCGTTTGAGTAGAGTCTGACAAATACTGATGCAAGGCTACAATCACTGAATTTTTAGGCACATCAAATGCAGTACCTTTAGGCCAAATTAAACTCGTTAACGAATCAGATCGCAATTTCGTAGAATCCAAAACAGCACGAGTTAGGCTATCGTTCAACTTACTTAAACTATCAATCGGAATAATTTCCTCAGTTTCTGCGATCGTTTCTTCTTCTTCAGTTGACCTGAAAGCTGTATACCAAATAACACCTCCACCCAATACCAAAATAATGAGCATGTAAACAAAGGTGTTAACTGTTAAATTCTGCAACAATCCACCTTCTGACAAAGGCTCTTGCTCATCGGAGTAAGTCAATAATGCCCCAGTATCCACTCGCAAAATGTCCGACAACAATAAAATTTCTGAAACCCCTAATTGGATTCTGGCAGGACATAACACGTAAAACTGTTGCTTCAAGCTCAAAAAATATTCGCCATAAGCCTTCCAATCTTTCAGCGCCTCATATTCTTCTTGCTTTAAGCGATAGCCATATAAGCCGAAAAACAAGGTTAAGCCCTTCAAGATAGCGGAACTCTTCGCCCCCATCTCACGGGACAATAACATCGCGATCGCACTTTTTTTGTCGGGAATTAAAATACCCATCATCCCCTCACCGTAACGCAAAATTAAATCTTCGTCATATTTCTGCTTATCAGCGGATAGGAAAGCCTCGATGTCGTTAATAGGCGCCGACTTCTGTAAAATAAAGTTATAGAGCGCATTGAAACGAATACGATTACGTACGAGCTTCAACAAGCCGCCTAAAATAATGGCTTCCCAAACAGGATAAAGCTCATCCACTTTTTCAACAGGCTCATTGAGGTAGATTGAAAGTCGATTTAAAATGACCGACTTTTCCTCTGCACTAATTACGTAAAACGATTGATTCATAGAGTGCAAAATTACAAGGACTGAACGGATTTCATACAATAAGTATCGGCTTATTTTTTAATTATTAACGCGGCATTCATTACCTTTGTTTTATGAAAAAAGTATTGTTTATTGACCGGGATGGAACGATTATTCACGAACCTATCACAGACCAGCAAGTTGACAGCTACGAGAAATTAGCATTTCTCCCAAATGCCATTTCCAATTTGAAGAAAATTGCTCAAGAATTGGATTACGAATTGGTGATGGTAACCAATCAAGATGGATTGGGAACTCAATCCTTTCCTGAGGATACTTTTTGGCCTGCACACAATAAAATGCTTGAAATCCTAGCGAGTGAAGGCATCGAATTCACGGCTATTCATATCGACCGTAGTTTCCCTGCAGATAATCTTCCGACTCGTAAACCGGGCATCGGGATGCTTTCGGAATATTTCAATGGATCTTACGATTTAGTTAATTCATTTGTTTTAGGAGACCGCGAAACGGATGTACAATTGGCCAAAAATCTAGGTGCCAAAGGTATTTTCATCGGCGAGCAAACTATTTCAACTGAACTTAGCGAAAGCCTTGCTTTAACCTGTACAGGTTGGGATGAAATCTACCGCTTCTTAAAACTACCTGCACGTAAAGTAAGCCACCAACGCAATACTCACGAAACCAAAATCCAGATTGAACTCAATCTCGATGGAAGTGGAAAAGCAGCTAATCAAACAGGATTAGGCTTTTTCGATCACATGTTGGATCAAATTGCCAAACACGCAAATGTAGATTTAGCTGTGACTGTACAAGGCGATTTACATATCGATGAGCACCATACCATCGAAGATACGGGTATCGCATTAGGAGAAGCATTCACAATCGCATTAGGAGACAAACGTGGTATTAATCGCTACGGTTTTTTATTACCTATGGATGAATGTTTAGCACAAGTTGCTTTGGATTTTTCCGGACGCAATTGGTTGGTATGGGAAGCAAGCTTCAAACGCGAGATGATTGGTGAAATGCCAACCGAAATGTTCTCTCACTTCTTCAAGTCATTCTCAGATGCAGCAAAATGCAATCTAAACATTCAAGCTAGCGGCGAAAATGAGCACCACAAAATTGAAGCTATTTTCAAGGCCTTTGCTAAAACAATTCGCATGGCGGTTGAACGCGATATAAAAAATTTAAATTCTTTACCGAGTACCAAAGGATTACTCTAAACAAATTCTTAATTTTGCACAAATAATTAAATACTATGGGATATTCAGGAGCAGCATTCTTTATCATTTTGTTCGCGATTTCAATCGTTATTGGAGCAAAACTTCAAAAGATCTACAAAGAAAGAGGGAAATAATCCCTCTTTCTTTTTTTACAACCAGCCCTCATCGGCAAAACTTACATAGGTACTCGCACTGATGATAAGGTGGTCTGAAACGAGCATATCCACGCTCTTTGCTGCAGCAAGCATTCGATTCGTTAATTGTTTATCCGCTTCACTAGGCTGTAAATGCCCAGATGGATGGTTGTGTGCCAGGATTAGACTACTAGCTTGCAAATGAATCGCCGACTTCAGTATAAGTTTAATATCGACAACCGTTCCAGCAATTCCTCCCCGACTGATACATTCTTTCTTGATCATCCGAGCAGCACGATTGAGGTAAATCACCCAAAACTCTTCATGGACTAAATCTGATAAATGGGATTTGAGCAAATCATACGCATCAGCAGATTGTCGAACTCGGTCAACTGTTGAATTAGCTGTATAATCCATCCGCCTACGCCCTAATTCCATCGCTGCAACTAATACTGCCGCTTTGGCCGCGCCAATTCCTTTGATTTTACGATATTCTGGTAATCCCCAGCGACCAAGCATAGCTAAGTCACCATCTACTTGACGGAGCATTTCCCTTGCCAAATCCAAAGCAGAATGATCTCGAATCCCAGAGCCAATCAATATAGCCAAAATCTCTTCCAATCGAAGCGTTTCGCGCCCTTTGGAGAACAATATCTCCCGCGGTCGGTCTGATTCCAATAAATCTTGAATTTTCTGATAGGTCATGTACGAATGTACTGCCTATAAACAAGAAAACCCCGCACGAAGCGAGGTTTATCAAGTACCTGATAATAAGGGATTAAGCTGCGATTTTGTTCGCCAACTTCGCTAATTTTGATTTTTGATTAGCTGCCTTATTTTTATGAATGATGTTTTTCTTTGCTAATTTATCCAACGCAGAAGACACTTGCTTGAACAAGTCAGAAACGATTGCCTTGTCAGTAGTCAATCTCAATTTCTTGATTAACGTACGTGTAGATTTGTGTTGGTAACGATTGCGCAAACGCTTTGATTCATTTGCCCGAATACGCTTTAGTGCTGATTTATGATTTGCCATCTTTAAAAAAATTCTCTTTTCTGTAAAATTGAATTGCAAAAGTAAGCAAAAGGTTTAGAATTTACAATACAACCACTAAAAAAATACCTAATGAAATATTTAATTTTAGCCCTACTCCTGCATATAAATTCCTCCCTCATGGCCAACTGGGGATTCTATGCACACAAAAAAATCAATAAACTGGCTATTTTCACATTACCCCCACCCCTCATTAATCTGTACAAAAGGCACCTAGATGAAAT
>CALLKB010000172.1 GCA_938008575.1 uncultured Cytophagaceae bacterium
TCAACATTATCGATACTCCAGGTCACGTTGACTTTACAGTAGAGGTAAACCGTTCTTTACGTGTATTAGATGGTCTAGTATTTTTATTCTCTGCTGTTGACGGTGTTGAGCCTCAATCAGAGACTAACTGGCGTTTAGCGAATAACTACAACGTAGCACGTATCGGTTTCGTTAACAAAATGGACCGTTCAGGTGCTGATTTCTTAAACGTGTGTAAGCAAGTGAAAGAAATGTTAGGTAGCTACGCAGTACCTCTTCAATTGCCAATCGGTGCTGAGGAAGGTTTCGAAGGGGTAGTTGACTTAGTTAACTTCCGTGGTATCAAATGGAACGAGGCAGATAAAGGAATGACATTCACTGAGGTACCTATCCCAGATGATATGTTAGAAGAGGCGACTGAATACCGTGAGAAATTATTAGAAGCAGTAGCTGAGTTTGATGAGACTTTGATGGAGAAATACTTCGAAGATCCAGCATCTATCTCAGAAGATGAAATCTTAGCGGCTTTACGTGCAGCTACGATCTCAATGAAAATCGTTCCTATGCTTTGTGGTTCATCTTTCAAAAACAAAGGTGTTCAAACAATGTTGGATTACGTGATGGCTATCTTGCCATCTCCAATGGACAAAGAAGGTGTTCGCGGAACTCACCCAGATACGGGCGAGGAAATCTTGCGTAAGCCAAGTGAGTCTGAGCCTTTCGCGGCTTTGGCCTTTAAAATTGCAACTGACCCTTACGTAGGTCGTTTATGTTTCATCCGTGCTTATTCAGGTGGATTAGATTCAGGTTCTTATGTATTGAACAACCGTTCAGGAAATAAGGAGCGTATCTCTCGTATCTTCCAAATGCACGCGAACAAGCAAAACTCTATCGAGCGTTTAGGTGCTGGTGATATCGGTGCGGTAGTAGGTTTCAAAGACATCAAAACGGGAGATACTCTTTCTGATGAGAAACACCCAATCGTATTAGAAGCAATGGACTTCCCAGAGCCAGTTATCGGTTATGCAATCGAGCCTAAGAAAACGGCTGATGCAGATAACTTCTCAAAAGCGATCACGAAATTGATCGAAGAAGATCCAACTTTACAAGTTGAGTCAAACGAAGAGACTGGTCAAACGATCATCAAAGGTATGGGTGAGCTTCACTTAGAGATCATCATCGACCGTATGCGTCGTGAGTTCAAAGTAGAAGTAAACCAAGGTGCTCCTCAAGTAGCTTACAAAGAGTCTTTAACTAAGACAACTGAACACCGTGAGGTTTACAAGAAACAATCAGGTGGTCGTGGTAAGTTTGCTGATATCGTATTTGAAATCGGACCAAGAGAAGATGACAAACCAGGTTTAGAATTCGTTAACAATATCGTGGGTGGTGTGATTCCTCGTGAATTCATTCCAGCTATCCAAAAAGGTTTCGAAGAAGCAATGAAAAATGGTGCTTTAGCTGGATACCCAATGGATTCAATGAAAGTTCGTTTATTCCACGGATCTTTCCACGATGTCGATTCAGATTCATTATCATTTGAATTAGCAGCTCGTATGGGTTACAAAGAATCAGCGAAACAAGCAGGTGCTAAGTTAATGGAGCCTATCATGGCTGTTGACGTAGTTACTCCAGACGAATACACTGGACCTATCACAGGTGACTTAAACCGTCGTCGTGGTATCATGAAGGGTATGGATTCTCGTCAAGGAGCTGTTATCTTGAAGGCTGATGTGCCTCTTTCTGAATTATTCGGTTACGTAACAGATTTACGTACGATGTCTTCAGGACGTGCAACAGCTTCGTTAACGTTCTCTCATTACGAATTCGTTCCGCAAAACATTGCTGACGAAGTAGTTAAGAAAGCAAAAGGATTGTAAGATTCTTTGAAAATAGTAAAAGCCCGAACTTCACAGTTCGGGCTTTTTTTTGTGCAGAGTAAACGCTGACTGGGACGCAGAACCCGGCAGCGTTACCGCCCAAAGCTACATAAAGCCTATGGGCAATTTGTCTCTAGAAACTGACAATTTGATGCCCCATCATTACCTTGTAATTCAATCCCAAGAACTTATAAACCGTAAAGTCCTTTCGTGCTATTGTAATTACTTAGAATTTCAGTCGAAGTTAAGAACCCATTATAAATCTGCAAAGCCCCCATCCCTCCAGCAAAATTTGGATCTCCAAAACCCCAATTTGACCGACCGATATAGCAATTGTTTCTGACAATATTCACAGGGCGAGGAACAACAGAAGTACCCGCTGGCTGTCCATCTACATAGATTGTTGCAATGCGTGTATTCGTATCAAAGGTCGCACAAACATGGTGCCATGCATTCAAAGTTAAAGTTCTCGAAGACTGAAACTGTGCACCCTCAACATAAAATCCAGGATTACCACTCGTGCCATAGGTGTTCGATAACAAAATATTATTCGAGCCTGCCCCATTACCAAAATCGATAATTCGGTTCCAATTGTAAAGTTGCATCGGGTAAACCCAACTTTGAATTGTAAATGACCCTCCAGTAAAATAGACCCCACTTTTCGCTTGTACATAATTGGCATTGCCACCAGGGAAATTTAAAGCCCCTCCATTCCCTGCTCCGTAAGCTACAGTTCCGTAAATTGTTGCATTGTTTTGATTCCCCGACAAATCATACCAAGTTCCTGGCGTTGCCGTCCGAGCCAAGGAATTCACATTACGCGCATCTAAGTTCAAGACCAAGGTTGCCCCGCTCGCTGCCGTTTCAATGACATCTATGGTCGTTGTAGCTGTGATATTCAAAGACTTTCCTTCATCCGTCACCCCAGTTCCATTATTCATCCCTCCAGACGTATTTACTAAAAGAGCTGAAGTCGTAGGTACAATATTTCCCTCTGCCGTTAATGCGCATTCATAGATCGTAATCGTGGAAGAAGTATTACTGCAAGAACCATCTGAAACAAGTACTTTAAAATTACCCCGAGCAGTTGGTGAATAGACATTAGCCGTAGCGCCATTCACAACAACATTATCCTTATACCAGGTATAAGACAAGAAACCACTGGTTGCAGTCATGACCGATTTTTCCGCACAATTATTTCCAGAAACAGCCACATTGATGGTTGGTAAATCAATTACACTTATTGTTCCTGTTGCTGTTACCACTCCGCAACCTCCCGTTACGGTTACGGTGTAAGGGAAAACCCCAACTGCTGTAGGTATTCCACTGATGGTCACCACATTCGCCGCATATGCACCACTTACTCCCGCTGGCAAACCAGAAAAACTAGCTCCTGTTGCTCCTGCTGTTCCATAACTGATCGCCGTCAAATTGGCATTTTTACAAATACTTTGGGCATCCGTATTCACTGCAGAGCTTAACGTGATTGTGTTAACTGCTTTGACCAAAATCGTCCCTGATAAAGATGTGGTTCCGCAACCTCCTGACAAACTAACTGTATACGTATAATTTCCGGCAATAGTAGGCGTGCCACTAATCGTAACCACATTGTTTGACCAAATACCTGTTACGCCTAATGGCAAACCTGTTACACTCGCACTCGTAGCTCCAGTTGTGGTATATGATATATTCGTGATTGCGGCGTTAATACATACTGACTGTGCATTTGTTCCTGCTCCCGAACTCAATGAAATGGTATTATTCGGATTGACAACCAAAGTACCTGAGGCGGTAATTACTCCACAACCTCCCGTTAAGGTGATCGTATAGGTAAAGGTTCCCGATACCGTTGGGGTTCCACTAATCGTTACGACATTGTTGCTCCAACTTCCCGTTACGCCGGTAGGCAAACCACTAAAGCTTGCTCCCGTTGCGGAAGTCGTTGCATAGGTGATATTAGTCAATGCCGTATTTAAGCAAAGACTTTGGTTATTCGTTCCAGTGGCTGAACTTAATGCAATCGTATTATTGGGATTAACCGTGATGCTTCCTGTTTGACGAACAAGGCCATCGCATCCGCCTGTTAATTCAATCGAATAGTTAAATGTTCCAACCACTGTAGGGCTTCCCGAAATCGTAATGACACCATTCGACCAAGCCCAATTCACCCCGGAAGGCAGACCACTAACAGTTGCTCCAGTAGCCCCCGTTGCGGTGTAAACAATGTTGGTAATAGCAGTTGATATACATTTGCTTTGAGTATCTGTTCCTGCGGCAGACGTTAATGTGAGTTTCGAAACAGTTGTAGTTATGGTATTGGAATTAATACCTCCCCCGCCTATAATTGTCGAATTATAATTAGCTAATACCTCCGTAGAACTTAAGGCTCGATTGTAAGATAAAAAATTTCGGAATCCACCAGGCCAATTCCAGCCATCACCAGGTCCTGCACCTCCGATATACAATGCTGTAGGACTGGAAAGCGTAGGCGACTTGTAAACGGATGTCCCTTTCAAGACGCCATCAAAATACAATTTAGCATTGTTCGCTACCGCATCCACCACAACAGTATATTGATGAAAATCAGCATTGATCATGGCAACGGTGGCTCCAACAAAAGGATTATTTTCCGAATCCCAGGTGTTCCAAAAGATTCGCCCATTATAGAGAAACACATCAGGGCCTGAACCTACTGAACCCGCATTAAACAACATTGTACTCCCTGGATTGCTGGATTTAGCCCAAGTAGAAAATGTCATTGAATTTGTCTTTGTCAAAGGTGCTGTAATATAAGTCCCCGAGAGAGCAAAATACTTAACTCCTCCTGAATTCGTAAAAACAGCAGAATTTAAGGTTCCATGATTACCATTGCCGCTGACATCATACCAAGTGGAGCCTGTACCGGAATAACTTGCAGAGTTTGATGCATCCAATTGTTGGATTAAGCCATTGGTTATTAAACTTCCGCCACTTGTGCAAGAAGAAGAATAACTCACATAAATCGCATCGCTATTTACTAATGTTGATGATGAAAAAACGCTTGACGTTTCTCCTGTAATCGCCAAACCATTCTTATACCACTGAAATGCTCCCCCAGTCCCTGGGTTTGTTACCGAGGCCGTAAAGGTAACCGGAGTGCCATAGCAGATTAAGTTGGCAGGCGCAGTGGAAACAATTGAAACACTCGAGCTCAGTACAGTAATCGTACCTGAAACACTAACCACTCCACAACCACCTGTCAATGAAACGGTATAATTAAATGTCCCAATCGAGGTTGGCGTTCCGCTAATTGTCACAACATTCCCAGCCCATGAACCTGAAACTCCTGATGGTAAGCCACTAAAAGTAGCACCTGTTGCGCCTACCGTTGCATAGCTGATGTTTGTCAAAGCTGAATTATTACAAAGGCTTTGTGCATCTGTTCCTGCTGCAGAACTTAAACTGATCGTATTTTGAGTTACTTGTATCGTCCCTGTCAACGTACCTGTTCCACAACCTCCAGTTAAAGTAACAGTATAACTGTAATTCCCAGCGATGGTTGGTGTCCCTGAAATACTGACAACATTAGCACTCCAACTCCCCGTTACCCCCGCAGGCAAGCCGCTAAAAGTAGCACCTGTTGCACCAACTGTCGAATAGCTAATAGAAGTGATAGCTGAATTCACACAAATAGTTTGGGCATTTGATCCAACTGCAGATGTCAAGGTTCCAGAATTGCTCGCATTTGCAATAATCGTTCCCGTAGTCGTTCGCAATCCGCACCCCCCTGTTAAGGTAACCGTATAATTAAATGTCCCGGATTGACTCGGAGTTCCAGAAATTAATAAAGTATCGTTTGACCAAACACCGGTTACTCCCGTCGGAAATCCAGAAAAACTCGCCCCCGTAGCACCCGTGCTTATATACCGAATGGGACTTATCGCCGATGACACACACACCGTCTGACTCGTTGTTCCAGCACTTGAAAGTAGCGTTACGGAATTAACCGCTTTAACAATCAAAGTACCCGTCAAGGAAACGGGGCTACCACAAGAAGATGTCAGACTAACTGTGTATCCAAAAGTACCAGAAACACTGGGCGTTCCTGAAATTGTTATCGTGTTAGAAGCAAATGAACCAGTCACCCCGGTAGGCAATCCACTAAAAGTGGCTGCTGTTGCCCCAGATGTCGTATAGGTAATCGAAGTAATGGCTGAATTGATACAGCTTGTTTGCCCATCACTTCCTATGGCAGAACTTAAACTTGCGCTAGCATTCCCATTAACCTTCATCGTAAGGGAATTTGAAACGGCTGTTAAAGGACTTAACTTAAAGCGACCCGTCGTATAATTTTGTGCAATTTCTGCGGCTGTCAGGGCCTTCCCATACATAAAGGCACCGGCCATTTTACTATTAAAATAATTGGAACCAGAATTATCATTAACCGTTGTACCCAAATATGTTCCAGTTGCAGGGACAGAAGGCGTTCCGGTGCGTGAGCCTATAAGTACATCATTCACATACAAGGATTCTGTTGTCCCCGAAATCGTCATGGTAACTAATTTCCAACCATATCCCATGCTGATGGCAAGCGGTTGCCAAGCGACTGCATTTAATAACATCGTCGCTTTATTCCCTATACCAAATTCATTTCCTCCAGATCCCGTACCAAACGAATAGCCGCCAACAATACCATTTTTCATAAACGGACCCACAGTGTTCGCATCTAAATAGACCCAACATTGCATCGTGACATTCGTATTTGAATTACTTACCAACGGCATGACAACGGGATTGTTCGTTCCATCAAAAAGAATACTTCCACCTCCAACATAACTTTGATGGCTATTTAAGGTCGCATGGTTATTCATTCCACTCAAATCCGTCCAGGTTGTTCCCGAACCCGAATAACTTGTCGGATCAGTTGCATCTAATTTGAGTAACAAGCTCGCATCACTAACCAAATTTGATGTCAAATTGGATGCATTATGATACATCTCAACGGTGATTACATCATTGTTTGTTAAACTCGTAGTTGTATAGGTTGTAGCGGTTTCGCCGGAAATGCTCGTTCCATTTTTCTTCCATTGATAGGTTGGACTCGTGGCATTGCTGGGAGTGGCAGTAAATGTTACAGATTCCCCAGCACATATTGTATTATTGGTTGCAGTCGAACTAATACTGACCGTTGGGGCAAAATAATTGTCCTTTTGATTGGTTTCAACTGTATTTTGCTCTCCGGCTGAAATGCTTTTTGGGAAAAGAATGATTTCAGACATATTCCCGTCAAACTTTCTCGTTGCACCATCACGCTGACCAACAGTTACATAGGACAATGCGGGGGTAAAATTACAGTTACCTGACGTTTTGGAAGCTTTTAAATAGCCGTTTTCATAGATGTAGGAACTAACATTTTTATTGATATATGCAGTAAAAAATTTGGGGCTAGTAGAAAGTTCACCAGTTACGGCATTCATACAACCTGCTCCATCCACATAATATCCGTATGGCGCTCCGGGAGAATATGCAAATCCCCAGGCACCACCAGCTCCCGTATTCACAATACCTGAAATATTATACGTACTAGCTACATTTTGCACAACCATGCTATAGGTTGCCGAAGTAAACGTAGTAAAATCCATGTAGGTAGTAGAACGTAGAAAATCCGAATTGGCACTTACCCCTGCAAAATAAATGGTTGGCTTTCCGTTCAACATTTTGAACTCCCCTCCCGCCATTAGTTTGGGAGCATTGGTCGTACTGGTTTTTACATCAATTGCATTACCACTTTGATCATACCAGATGGAAACATTCAAATTTGTTACCCCACTAGTCACAATACTTGACAATGCATTTGAAGTAGCAGCACTTGTAGCAAGCCCAAAAGAAACAGATGCTGAAATCTTGGAATCTAAGGAAATATACCCCGTTGACGCATCTGGATAAACATCATAATACGTAGTGCCCGTATAAACGCGAACCAAAGGGCCCGTATACGTTGAACTTAATTGGCGCAGCGAATAGGCCAACTGAGGCAAAGTACTGTTTGTCAAGCCTATTTTATCTAGGGTGTTCTGAGCAAACAAAACACTTTGAACAAACAGAAAAAAACTAACAAATATGAATTTGAAAAACGAATGGTTCATGAACTTCCGATTAATACATAAAATCAAACTGAACCCGATCGTTCAATGTCAACGTATAATTGTTGTTGCTCGCAGGAACATAGGTAAGGGTTGTTCCGGACCAACTATAGGCATCATTGTTTGTTCGAATCCCATTGATGTACATATACACTTGGCCAGTGGTACTAGGTGTTTGCGATAAAGTAAAACTGGTTTGAGCGGCAGTTGCTCGAACTTGTTGACGCGTAGATCGTACCACGGGAGCATTGGTAGGAATCCAAATCGATCCATTATATGCCAATAATTGACCTGTCGTAGGTGTAATTCCACTAACTGAAATTCCTTGGATCTTATTTACAGCAGGACTCGAAGCTGATCCACCTAAGTCACCTGCTAATTGCAAGATACCTTTCGAAGTTGAAGTTGCATCATTCACCGTAGCTGAAGCAATTGCCCCTTGAACAAAAGCTGTCGTGGCGATTTGAGTTGTGTTTGTTCCTGCACCAGCAGTAGGGGCACTCGGCGTTCCAGTAAATGTAGGCGAAGCAATATCGGCTTTACCTGAAACGGTTGTCGCTAATGCCACACCTAAAGTTGCCTGATCTACATAATCCTTAACAGCCTTAACGGATGGATATCTGCTGTCCGATGAACCATCAGCTTGAACACTTGTTGATTTATTCGAAGAATTTTCCTTCAGTGCCAATGCCGGTACGGTAGGTACTTGTGACGTTCCACTCAAATCTCCAGCTAATCTAATCTTACCTGCAGCCAAAGTCGTAGCATTCGGCACCCCCGTTCCTACGGCTTCATAAATGGTGTTGTCGACATAGGTTTTCGTGGCCTTTTGGGTTGGATACAAAATGTCGGAAGGATTTGCTCCGCCCAACTCAGGAGATGAAGACTTATTATCCAAGACCTCATAAGAGCCTGAAAGATTATTTACCGTTGAAACGGTTTGGTTCAATTGACTTTGTAAGCCTCCCAGATTATTTACGGCTGAGTTTATTTGATTCTTATTATCGTAAATCTGCAATTGATGATCTTCTAAACGCGTATTAATTTCCGTGATCGATTGCGTATGCTCGGTAATCATATTGGTAGTCGAACTGATGCTTTGATTAATGACTGAAAACGTTGAATCCGTTTGCTTCCTTGTCTCTTGAATCGTTTGATTCATCGAAGCCATTTCCACTTTCATTGGATTTAAGTCATTAGGCACCAAAAATCCAGCATCATTACTAAATTGAGAAAGCTTAGTAGGGGCATTCATAACATTTTTATACTCGACGGCCTCAGCATAAAGCGCATAGGGGGTATATGTCAGCGATTGAGCGCTTACTTGCTTAAAACTTTGACAGCCATCATAACTAACTCCCACCTGCAAACTTTTCAAATTAGCATTCCAAACTATACTTTCAAATGAACTGTATTGAGGAGATGTTTTGATGCCTTGGGAAGCCAAATTGGATTGTCCAGCGCCAATGGATAAATTCACCAATCCGAATTCATCTGTCATTGTCTTTTGAAATTCCTCATATTCCAAACCTCCTGTACTTCCTAAAATAGAAAAACGTAAACAAACATTACCTTTCGATAATGCTTGTCCCGTAATACTTGAACCTGGAATATCAATCACCTTAGGGTCTAATATGACCGCTTGGTAATTCAAGGTTTTTTTTGGTGTTTGTGCTGTGATTAAACTGATCGAGCTAGCAAACAAGGTAACGATATAGAAAAACTTATTCATAGGATAAAACTAGTTCTGTACTTCTTTAATGATTGTTTTTACGATTGGGCTTCCCTGCTGAAAAATTTGCAATAGATATTTACCCGGTTGCATTTCTTCGAATCCAATCAAGGGGATTTCTGAAATATTTTCAGGAAATAAACGCTCCCATATTAATTTCGATGATGCGTCGTATAGTGTCAAGCGTGTAGGTGTTCGTGTTTGTGCAGAAAAACGAAGGATGATTTGATCAACGAATGGATTGGGAAATACATTCACCTGAATCGTGGGCGATGGTTCTGCTACGATTAATGCGGATGTTTGTGCCTCAGCAACACCTCGTCTAGCAAACGGTTGCTTGAACCCTTGGCGAAAAACTGTAGATCCATTCCGGGCAGTCCCTGCCAGGATACTGGACTGACTCACAATGTGAGAAAGATAGTATTTACCATCATTTCCACCCAGACTTCCTCCGGCTGACAAAGTCGCCGATTGAATATATTGCCCCTGGCAACAAAAATGAAAGGCAAGAAAACTAA
>CALLKB010000173.1 GCA_938008575.1 uncultured Cytophagaceae bacterium
TATTTATAAAAGATTTATTTCTTAAATTTTCGTTAATTATCAAAAAAGCTATTTATCGGCCTATTTAGGCCTATTTTTATGGAAAGAAATTCGAGGCTCGCGGTAGAAGTTTGTGCTTATTCATTGGAATCTTGTTTGGCGGCTGATCGTGCAGGTGCGGACCGTGTTGAGTTATGTGCATCGCCACATGACGGTGGATGTACGCCGTCGGCGGGGCTTGTTAAAGCAGTTTTAGCTAGAACGAGTTTAGAGGTTCATGCGATGTTACGTCCGCGCGGAGGCGATTTTTGTTATGATGCTAACGAAAAGCAAACAATGCTTGAGGAGGCTGATGAGCTAATTCGCTCTGGTGTACATGGATTGGTCGTTGGGGCTCTTCTGCCTAATGGCGATTTGGATGTTGAGTTTCTTCAGGACGTACGAAACAGGGTAGGGGATTTTCCCTTGACTTGCCACCGGGCAATCGATGTAAGTCGGGAGCCAGAGGTGGTTTTGGAGCAATTGATCGAATTAAAATTCCAACGCATATTGACTTCTGGACAAAAGAACAAGGCGCTTGAGGGAATTGAAAACATTGCCCAATTAGTTGCAAAGGCTGCTGGTCGAATTGAAATTATGGCGGGAAGTGGTGTCAATCCACAGAATTGCCAACAATTTATCGACATAGGAGTTGATGCCGTGCACACCAGTGCGCGAACCGTGCGGGATTCCGCGATGGATTATCGCAGACCGGGTATTTCGATGGGCGGTTTGACAGAAGTGTCCGAATTTGAAATAGCGTACGCTAGCGAAGCATTAATTCGCGAAACAATACAGCAAGTTCGATTGGATTAGTACAAATCAGTTGTGACCCACTCTTCCTCGGGAAGTCTATTCAACGCATATAACTTGACAGAATTACGGCGGTAGGTAGGAACTTCGAATTCCGTTTCGCTCAGGCCTCCGTTTGCGTAAACATCCACCATGTAGCTGAAACGCTCCTCCTCATTCATCGGGTTATTCGCTGACTCAGCATCCAAGGTAATCGTGCTGCCTGGTGTAAACTCGCGTTGACCTGAATCATCCGCTGTTTCATAATTCACTTCAGCGCCTTCGAAATAAGTACTGAACTCATCTCCTTCATGTTCAAATCCTGCTGCGATAACTGTTAAGTACAAGCTATCCCCTAATTCTTCATCGGTTGAGAATCCGAATTTGACCATATCTGCTTGTAATTTGATACGTTCGTTTAGGTAATTGATAATGATGTTTTGTTCCTTCATCTTCAACGGATTGCCACTTCCCGTAGACACCGTTACCAAGATGCGTTTTGCGCCATTGATCTGTTGTGAGTTCAATAATGGTGATGTCAAAGCTTCCGCGATGGCATCAAATGCGCGATTGTCGCCGATTCCGTATGCGGAACTCATCATCGCCCGACCGGCATTCGTCAAGACTTTCTTCACGTCCATGAAGTCCGTATTGATATCGCCAGGTTTCGCAATTACGTCCACAACGGATTTAACCGCTTTGGCCAAAACATCGTCTGCTTTTGAGAAAGCTTCTGACATTGGCAAGTTTTCGTAATGCTCAGCTAATTTATCATTCATGACCACGATGACCGTGTCACAATATTTTTTCAGTGATTCTACGCCGTTCAGGGCATATTGGATTTTATCGCGTCCTTCCCAATTGTAAGGTGCTGTTACAACGGCAACGGTTAACAAATTACGTTCTCTTGCAATTTCAGCAATAACTGGCGCTGCTCCCGTTCCTGTTCCTCCACCCATACCGGCTGTGATGAAAACCATTTGGGTTTCATTCGACAACATGTGTTGGATTTTTTCCCGACTTTCCATCGCTGCCAAACGGCCTACTTCTGGGTCTGTACCCGCTCCTAATCCTTGTTGGCCTAACTTAATCTTCGTCTGCACCGGATTCGAAGCCAAAGCTTGTGAATCGGTATTGCAGATAACCAAGTCGGCACCTTTAATATCCATCTCCTGCATGTGCTTCACCGCATTGGATCCGCCGCCACCGATACCTACGACTTTGATAATTGATTTGAAGGTGTTTTCGGGAATCATTTCCATGTCGTGGTCGTAAAAAGAAGGATTAGTCGTATTCATAAGGGTATAGAAAAAATCAATTTGTTGCAAAAATAATCAAAATGCTGAGAATTTAATTATTTCCCCAGCGCCATTCATTTCCGAGCTCTAACTCGTGGCGCAGGTTTTGTTTGATAAAGAAATCGCGTGTCGAATAAAAGTCTAATTTCTTCGCCGGAATTGCGTTTGCATTCCCTAAGGCATACAAGAGCATGGATGTATATTTGACATTATTTTCCATTTCTTTTTTGTTCACCAAACTAAACACGTCGCAGTTCGCATGGTAACAATCAAGTACCGACTTACTTAATTTTCCCATCGGATCCGCCGCTGGAATTCCTTCCATCAAAAAGGCTTGATTGTCTGAGTGCAAACCTGCTGCATTGTGTAAATCATTCGCGAAACTTGGATCGATGGATTTGATTTTATCACCAATCTCTTTTAATAAAGGCATCATCTCATCGCGACCTCCTCCATTAAATCCATGTACATTATTTGCCATGTCCAAATTGATCATGTAAACAATCTCATCGATTTCGCCCGTTTTTTTCGCACGTTCGATATAGGCTTTCGAACCTAAAAGTCCTTCTTCTTCACCCATGAATGCCACAAATTCGATTGTGCGCTTGCTCTTTAGTCCCAAGGCTTTGAATGTGCGGGCAATATCAATCACTGAAAACGATCCGATTCCATTGTCGATCGCCCCCGTCGCTAAATCCCAAGAATCTAAGTGACCACCGATGATAATTTTCTCATGACGTAAATGTCTGCTTTCTCCTTTCAGGGTTGCAACTACATTGCGCGCTTTGATCGGTTGGCTTACATTATGCATTTCAATCATGCTCAATAAGCCAGGTTGGTCAACGAGCCATTTTCTGATTTCGGTACCACTTTCCAAAGAGATACAAACCGCAGGAATGGAAATTAAATTTCCCGTCACCGATGCAGTTCCGGTTAATAAAACTTGGCCTTTTACCGTATTGACGAAAATTACGCCAGCCGCTCCGTATTTGATGGCTAAAGCTGTTTTTTCGGAACGGTGTAGGTTTTTGCTTCCAGCGGGTGCATCGATTAATCCAATATTCGCTAGGGCAATTTTACCTTTGACCAATTCTTTTTTCGCAGCGAAATCTGCATCTAATCCATTGCCGCAATCCACAATTTGGCCTTGAATTTTCGATTCCACGGGCGTTAACGCGAGTGAAACGACAGGGATTTCACGGAAGTCATCCGATTTGGGTGGTGCCACCGATAAAGTTACCGTATCACGTGCCCAAGCTTCTACTTGAAAACCCTGGTATTTAGTATCACGAAAACCATATTTTTTGAATAATTGAAATGCGAATTCTTCTGCTTTTTTGCCATTTTCGCTACCGGTTAAGCGGTGACCTATGGTTGAGCATGCCGTACCCAAACTTGAATATGCCTGTGAGTTAGCATCTACTTCTTCTTTGATTCGCTTGAAGACGGATTCTAACGATTCTTCTCCCACCAATGGGATGGCGTTTGTAAATCCAACAAGCGTTAAAGCAGTTAAACAGAATAGTAAGGTTTTTTTCATTGTTGATGGTATGTGAGGCATATCTTATCCTGAAAATTACTCGATTTTACAGAATTAAACAAGAAGTATTAAGGAAGCGGACAAGGATTTTTGGGGTCCGACTTTCGGCTTAACCATTTGCACCAAAATTCCTTTTCTTTTGCTGGAATTTCTTTGCCCTGGTAATAGGATTTGATTCGATTCGTCGCAACATCCAATTGGTCTTTGTCTAAGTCGATGAGAACTTCTAAGACAATGGAACGATTCGCAATCTGCGCATCTGTCAAACCGATTTTTTGTAAGCCATATTTGATTCCCGCGATGCGATCTGGGCTGAATTTTCGGGCCCGACTAGAAAACAAAGTCGACATGAGGGTGTTTTCGGCGGCTTGTCTGACCGTAACCGAGTCATTGGACTTTCGGTAATTGGCCAAGTTGTTGATAAAATGATCAAACAAGGGATTGTTATTGTCCAGCATCACTTTCCGAATTAATAAAAATCCTAGTTCGGTTTCGTATTTGTCTTTGGGTAAAGCCTCTGCGAGTTGTTGAACGATTTCAATGTTTTGAACGGTGTCCAAGGTCATGCGAGTGAAATTGGCCAGCCCAATCATCTCATTAAATTCGCGTGCACCTTGTAGGTATTTTTTTAAAGTTGCCTCATCTCTTTTTTGAGGATCTATCGCCTTTTGTAATGTGGCAAGAATTCCATTGACTGAATTTAATTCATCGCCCATGTTTTGAATATCCCAGGGTTTTCCATCTGGCCCAAGCACAATGAAGCTTGGCGTTGAGGGAACATACACTTTTTGTTTGCGCAGGAACATTCCATTTTCACGCTTGCTGATATCTAGTTGGTAAGCCAAGACGTTCTTGTCAAGAAATTGTTTGATTTTTGGGTTTTTCAAGGTCACATCATAAGCCATGCAATGGGAGCAATTGGGTAGATAGGCCTCGAAGAATATGGGTTTGTTTTCTTTTTTCGCACGGGCAAAAATGGCATCAAAACTTTCCAACGTTTTAAATGAAGGGTTCTGTGCATTAGCAAAAAAAGCAATGAATGTGCTTAATACAAAGGCGAATAAAATTCTCATACAGGTTCTTTTTTTCAAAAATACATTATCCTCCCCAATTTTCCCTATCTAAACTTCGATAGGCGATGGCCTCACTTAAATGTTCCAACGCTATATTGTCACTTTCCGCTAAATCTGCAATGGTTCGGGCAACTTTGATGATGCGGTCATAAGCGCGCGCTGAAAGGGATAATTTATTCATAGCGGATTTTAAACGTATTTCTGAATGCACATCCAACGGGCACATTTCTCGAATCATGCCTCCATCCATCATGGCATTTGTTCGGACCATCGGGAATTTCGCAAAGCGATTTTCTTGAATTTTTCGCGCTTGAATTACTCGTTCATAGATGTGTTGGCTTGTTTCATTCGTGTTCTGTTTGCGCATTTCTTCAAATTGGATCGGAAGAATTTCGATATGAAGGTCAATGCGGTCGAGTAAGGGTCCTGAAATTTTATTTAAATAGCGTTGGACTACTTCAGGCCCGCAAGTACAATCTTTCGATGGGTGATTGTAGTAACCGCAAGGACAAGGGTTCATGCTAGCCATGAGCATAAAATTAGCTGGGAACTCAACGGCATAGCGCGCTCGTGAAATGTGTACAATGCGGTCTTCTAAAGGTTGGCGCATCACTTCCAAGGCATGTTTGGAAAATTCAGGGAGTTCGTCGAGGAATAGTACGCCATGATGCGCTAAGGTAATTTCGCCGGGTTGCGGATTCGATCCGCCGCCGATTAAGGCCGTGGATGAAATTGTATGGTGCGGCGCGCGAAAAGGGCGCTGGTTTATTAAGGATTGTTGGACTCCTAGTTTTCCTGCGATGGAATGTATGATGGTGCTTTCCATGGCTTCTTGAAGACTTAGCGGAGGTAGAATACTGGGTATACGCTTCGCAAGCATCGTTTTCCCGGCACCTGGTGGACCAATCAGAATCAGGTTATGTCCTCCTGCGGCAGCGATTTCAAGCGCCCTTTTGGCCATATCTTGTCCTTGAACCTGGGCAAAATCGAGCTTGTGGACACTTGATTCTCGCACGTGTTGTTTTACTTGTATGGGTTTGTGAAAGGATTTTCCGCGCAAAAATTGGACGGTTTCTTGCAGGGTTTCCATTCCAAAAACCTCCATGTCCTCCACATAGGCGGCTTCATGCGCATTTTCCAAAGGCAAGATTATTTTACGTATTCCATTTTTGCGGGCTTCCATCGCGATCGGCAAGGCTCCCTTGATCGGTCGAATGATTCCATCCAAGGCCAATTCACCCATGATGACATATTGATCTAAATCGGGAAGGTAGATTTGCTCAGATGCTTGGATAATGGACAGCGCAATGGCTACGTCATAGGATGAGCCTTCTTTTCGCACATTGGCGGGTGCCAGGTTGATGACGACTTTTCGGCGCGGGAAGAAACAGCCCATTTGTTTCATGGAAGATTCCACACGCAAAATGGCTTCTTTGATGGTGGAGTCGGGGAGGCCAACTAAATGGCATTTACTTCCTTGTCCTACATGGGTTTCAATCGTAATGAGCGCCGCGTTTACGCCAAAAACGGAACAGCCAAAGGTTTTTGCTAGCATGGTTTTTTTTGACCAAAACTAGCTGATTTCAATATTGAAAAGGCTTAAATCTGTCCAAGAACTTGGACATTTTCATTATTTACCAAGAACTTGATTTTTGTGCCAAACGGCAAGGCGAAATTGTTGGGGATATGACCTGCAGGGAAATCAAATGCGATGGGATAATCGGTCCCTGCGCAATGTTCTAGGACAAGTTCTTCCACAGTTTTTCCTATTTCCAATTTGGCCTCATCGCAATCGGTAAATCCTCCGATAATCAAACCTTTTAGCTTAGCAAAGTAGCCGGCACGTTTCAGTTGGACCAACATCCGGTCTACGTGGTACAAGCGTTCTCCAACTTCCTCAATAAACAGAATTTTACCTTCAGGATTTGGAAAGCTATCCGAACCGATGAGGTGGGCCAATAAAGATAGATTTCCTCCGACAAGCGTGGATGTTGTTTCTCCCGCCCGATTGGATTCATGGGAAGGAATTTGAATATCCGTTTTCCCGGTAAATAGGAGTTGGTGTAAGGATTCTAGGGCCTCATCGCCCCCTTTTTGGCAGAAATTATTTGGCATGGGGCCGTGAATGCCCGCAATTTGCAAGTTGTCAATGTGGCATAATAAAGCCGTGATGTCTGAAAAGCCGACCATCCATTTGGGCGATTCTACAAAACGAGAAAAGTTCAAAGCGTCCAAAAATCGACTGCTGCCATAGCCTCCACGCAAGGGAAAAATGGCTTTGATACTAGGGTCATCTATGGCCTGTTGCATGTCGGCCCGACGTTGCTCGTCGGTACCCGCCAGGCCAAAGTGTTTAGCTAAAAAATTTTCCGCGAAGACGACCTCCAAGCCCCACGATTCCAATACTTCAATTCCCTTTTTCCATTGGTTGGAGCTAGGCGGAGAAGCGGGTGAAACGATGGCTACGCGGTCACCTTTTTTTAAAAGCGCGGGAATTTGCATGTGGGGTTTATTGGGTTGAGCTACAAATATGTCCTTTTTTTTCGTCAAAGGAAAGCCTGAAATTTCGTATTATTGTAAAAAAAAGCGGCTTGACTTCCACACGATCTTTAGATTTAGTACATCCTTGTTACAACCCGCATAAGGGCTGGGCGGAGGATTTGCTACATTATTATCAGCAATTTCGTGATCAACTGCCTGCAGATTTGCAGGTATCCGTGTATCTCGTTAATGATGGGAGTTCGCACGGAATTCAAGCGTCTGATTTGTCCTTCCTTGAGGCAGGCATCGCTTCGTTTCACTTCATCGATTTACCTAAAAATGTAGGTAAAGGCGCCGCATTGCGTGAGGCTGTGAAACAAACAACAGGCGATTTGATCATTTATACGGATGCGGATTATCCCTATAAAATGGAAAACGCGCTCGAAATGTACCGTCGCTTAGCTTCGGGAAATGTGGATGTTGTGGTGGGCGTACGTGACGAGCAATATTATGATTCGTTACCGCTTCGCAGGAAGATTTTTTCCTTGAGTTTGAAGTTGATGAACTACCTGTTTTTCCCTCGCTTGAAAGTTAAGGATACTCAATCTGGTTTAAAAGGCTTTAATCAGCGTGGAAAGGAATTGTTTTTGAAGACCCAAATCTCCGCTTTTCTGTTTGATATGGAATTCTTGGTTTTGGTCAGCCGTTCCAAAGACATTCGTTTTGAATGGATTTATGTACAGTTGCGAGATGGAATTCAATTTTCGAGTATGAAATTCAAGACGATTTTGACCGAGTTATTTAATTTTACATCGATCTTAATTCGCCGATTAATCTAAGTCTATGCGTCCGCAAATCATGATTACCTTAGATGTAGAGGAGTGCGATATTCCCACGGAGTATGGCTATGATTTGCCTTTGGAGGAACAATTGTCGGTTTCCCGCAAAGGGGTGGAAGCATTCATGAATTTGATGGATCGCCATGAAATCCCCGTGACGATATTTTGTACGGGCGTTTATGCCGAGGCGAATGCGGATTGGATTAAGGCATTGCATCCCCGGCACGCCTTAGCTTCACATGGATATTACCATGGGCATTTTGACCCGAAGACGGATTTAAAATCGTCCAAAGATTTGTTGGAAAAGCTCAGCGGAAAGCCTATTTACGGCTTTCGAATGGCGCGCATGCAATATGTTCCAGAGGAAGAAATTGTGAAGGCTGGTTATACCTATCATTCTTCCTTGAATCCGACTTGGATTCCAGGTCGTTATGATCACCGCGATAAGCCGATGAAAGCTTTTTTTGAAAAGGAGCTTTGGCAGGTGCCGGCATCGGTCACGCCACGTTTCCGGATACCCTTGTTTTGGTTAGCCTTCAAGAACTTCCCACTCTTTCTATATAAGTACTTCACGCGCGCTTCCTTGCGAAATGGTTTTTTGAATTTGTATTTCCATCCTTGGGAATTCACTAATTTGGATGCTTATCCTTTACCGGGTCATGTAAAGCGTGGTCATGAGGGTGGATTGTTGGAAAAAATGGAGCGATATTTACGCTGGTTGAAGTCGGAGGACTTAGGGGATTTTATAACAATGGATACTTATGTCGGTCAAATCAGCAAATCGTAATCCTTGGTATGCGCGATTCTATGTCTTACTCTTCATTTGGGTAGGAGCGGGAATCTTTACAGGTTGGAAGCAGTATTCGCTTTCGGAGATAAACTCGCACATCAATAATTTTCAGATTTTCCGGTCGAGTTTTGGGCATTTTGTTCAAGGCATGCATTTGTATCCCTTATATCCCAAAGAGTATTTTGATCTGTATTTATATGGTCCCGCCTTTGCGATTTTGATGGCACCCTTTGCTTATTTGCCTTTAGGCTGGAGTGTGGTGGTGTGGAATGCTTTGAATGCGGGGATGTTGTTTTGGGCGGTTTGGAATTTACCTGTAGGCCAAAAGCAACGTGCATGGATATTATGGATTATTCTGAATTCTACGATTACGGCGCTGTTAAACACGCAGTTTCACGCTTTGTGTGTGGCAATGATCTTGTGGAGTTATATCCTCATGCAAAGGGGTAAATTAGGCTGTTCGGCCTTATTGATAGCCTTGGGTGTATTCATTAAGTTTTATGGCATTGTAGGTTTAGTATTTTTCTTTTTCACCAAAGAGCGTTTTCGCTATGCGGCCTATTTGCTGTTTTGGTTTGTGGCGGTATTTCTTTTTCCGTTTCTATTTGGCGGTTGGGATTATACCTGGCAATGTTACCACGAGTGGATGGAGGTCTTGTCGCACAAAAATAACTTGAATGTAGATATTCGTAATTTACGGACGGATGTATGTGTGATGGGGATGTTCCGACGAATTACTGGGGATGGCACATTGTCGAATATGTGGTTTCTGATTCCATCCCTGCTGCTATCGGCTTGGGTATATTTTCAGCCGAAGAAATGGTTTCATGTGGATTTTCAGTTGCGCTTGATGGCCTTGGTGTTGATTTATTTAATGTTGGCCAGTACAGGTACAGAATCTCCAACCTTAATTATGGCCTTCCCGGGTGTAGGGCTTTGGTTTGTTTTGGGCGAAAAATCGCGTGGGCGCTGGGTCTTGTTTGTATTAACTCTGTTGATTTCGAGTTTTTCTCCGACAGATTTGTTCCCGAGGTTTTTGCGTGAGGCCTATGTGAATCGCTATGCGTTGATGATATTGCCTCTATTTGTCGTGTGGCTGAGCTTGTTGTGGGATTTGCGCAAGCCTTTGCAGGAGGATTAGAGGAAGATTACTTCTTGGATAACGGTTTTGCCGGCATGTTTATTAATTAATTCAATCATTTTTTGTTTCGCCATGACGAGTTCCTTTTTCAGGGGGGCTGAGTCGATTTGCAGGTATAATTTCTGGTTTTTCGCGTAGACTTTGGTGGTTCTGGCGGCGATGGGTTTGCCCATGATTTCGGCCCAATTAGCTTCGATCGAGGTTTCGTCGAATTGGTTTTGGAGTTTATAGACACGTAGAAGAGCGTCGATCGCGTCTTTCAGCGGTTGGCTATCGTTTTTACGCGTTGCAGCACGGGGTCCTTTGGGGCTAAATGGCGAGTCCATGGAAACAAATTTGGGAAGACAAATGTACAGTATTTTGGTACTTTATGGCGTGTAAATAGGTTTAAATTAATTTTTTTTGAAAATTTTTTAAAAAAATAATTCTCAAAAAAGTACCTAATAATGTGGGGATTTTTGGTTAAAATATCAAGATAATACAATAGCGATGTGGGTTGGGTAGGTATTTTGGCAAGGGAGGATAAATGCAGGTGTGCAAATTAATTGAGAATTCTATTACTTTTGCCTTTACCGAAAAAAGCTGTGGAGGCAAAACCTATGAAAACTACTCCCGCATTTTTCAACAAGTTTTATTAACAAAAAAATAATTCTTTAACCCCAAATTACCAAACTAATGAGTACACAACAACCAAA
>CALLKB010000174.1 GCA_938008575.1 uncultured Cytophagaceae bacterium
TCCAAAAAAGCCACATAACGCTTCATCGCATCATAATGTTCAGCCAATAAAGCCTTGTCGCCATACTGCTGATAAGTTTCCCACGGAATCACAATTCCTGCACTTCCCCAAAGCGTCCCTCCAAATCCTCCGCCCATCGGCGCAACATCCGTGAAACGTCCATCCGCCCGCTGCACATCGCGCATGCCTTGTAAATGCCGACGTAAGAAATTGTTGACCGGTGCTAAATAAGTGGCTGTTTTGGAGAAGACATTGATGTCCCCCGACCAGCCCATCCGCTCATTTCGAGCCGGGGTGTCTGTAGGAATGGATAAGAAATTTCCACGCATTGACCAAGTAATATTGGTCCATAATTTATTGACCATCGGGTCTGAGGTCTCATAAGACGAAGAAATTTCGCTGATCGACGATAGCACAATGCCCGCCACTTGTGGCAACGCAGGTGCCTGATCGACTCCCGTAATTTCTAAATAACGATAGCCATGGAAGGTAAAACGGGGCTGAATGTATTCATCGCCACCTTTCAATACATAAATATCCTGTGCCAAAGCAGCGCGAATATTCTCCAACATGATCATCCCTTTTTGCGAAGCATATTCTGCCAAATCTGGGTATAACATTTCCGCATAGCGCAAGGTAATGACCTGTCCAGCCTTTCCGTTTGGAATGAAAATCTTGGGAAAGCCCACCATGTTTTGCCCCATGTCATAAACGAAAACGCCTTTGCGGGGCTCTTGTATCGACTGCGCTTGCAAAACTTTGCGAACTTGTACACGATCGTCCAACTGCCCGCTTAATTTCATGTGGCTGTAGTCCAATGATTTGTCCAAAAAGGCTGTTCCTTCCAGCGCAATCGCAGCTGCCGGTTTCCAGTTTTTATCGCTGTAATCCGCTGTTGCCCAACCCGCAATCGCGGCATCTTTTTGTGCATCGTACACTTCTCCTTGAAAGAAACTGCCCACACGAATTGGACCGTCGTTATAGCTTTTCCATTGCGACGGATTCGTATGGATTACTTGTTCACTGCCGTCGGCATATTCGATTATCAATTGGGCCAATAAGGATTGTCGGTCCCCAAAATAGTTCCAACTATCCCCGCTGTAGGTAATATTTCCTGACCACCAGCCCTCGCTTAACCACGCACCCCAGGCATTTTCACCGGATTTTAAATGGGAGGTCACGTCAAAACTTTGGTACTGATGCGTCTTGTTGTACTGGGTTAAACCGGGATTGAAATAGTCGTCGCCCACGCGTTTTCCATTCAAGTACAATTCATAAATCCCACGGGCCGTTGCATAAATCCGTGCCTTTTTGATGGCTTTGCCTTGCGTGGAAAATTTGGTTCGCAACATCGGCGTGGCGTGCTGACTCGGATTCGCGACTGCCATCGTTCCATTGACGCGGAACTGTTTTCCATCCCAGCCGGGCCATAATTTTGGATTGTCAGCTGCTGCAAAAAGTGTATTACTCGGCTGGCGGAAATTCTTGATGAATACCTCGGAGAAATAAGCCGTTTCACCTGTGGGCACCTGAAAGCCGATTTCGGCCAACATCGGATAGGAGATGAAATTATTTCCCACACCGACCGGATTTAAATTGAATCCAGAAGGGGCAAAAGGACTTGCGTTTTTGGGACTTGGGTTGATTTTATGGTCCTTGTCGGCCTGATCGATGTACACATCATACACCCCAAAATTACAAGTCGCGAAGAACGTATGTGCTTGATATTGATTGGCTTTTGAAAGCAGATTTGTTGGAATAGGGAAGCGATATAAAGGCTTATTCGCTTGATCTTTTGGGTCATAACCTGCGCGAAAGACATTAAAAAAGGCTTGCGTGCTATCTGAGATATCTAACTCAAATCGAATGTAGGCTTCGTTTTTGGCACTCGCCACACCTTGAATATTGAGGTTTTTATTTTGCAAACGAGGGTCATTCGCACCAAAAACAAAGGAAGCTTTTTTCGAATGGGAAGCCTCGTCCAACTGAACTTTGTATTGAAATTTATAGACCGAAAGATAATTGCTGTAGAGCGGCAAATCGTTGGATCCGATCCATTGCGCATCGTTCCATCCACTGTTTAATAGCCCCATTTCGAAGGATGAATTGGCGGATATGAGTCGATTTTTTTGGTCCCAAACCTGCACTTGCCAGGTGTATTTTTGGCGCGCTGTTAACGCTTTTCCGGCATAAGAAACACCGATAGAAATATCCGATTTGACTTTTTTGCTATCCCAAACCAAGCTTTGCTTTTCATCTTTGACTTGAATACGGTAGGCGCTTTGTCTATCTCCCCGAGAAGCGGAATAACTTAACATTTGCCAGGAGAAACGCGGTTTGCTTTCATCCATCCCTAAGGGACGATCTTGGTATTCAACTTGGAGTTTAGTGAGGCTTACTTGCGCGAATGTCGAAAGACTTAGCAAGGTCAGGCAAATGATCTGGGCAAATTTCATGTTCAATCGGTTTAGAAATCGAATGTACGGAAATTAACGAGAAGGAGTATCCCTAGAAGGGATAGGATAGTTGGCGGGTTGTTTTTCAAATCCCCAGACTAAAGTCTGGGGTTATCAATACCTGGGGCTATAAAATCATAACCCTAGGCTTCAGCCTAGGGCCTACAAAAACTTGCGAACCTTTAACCAGTTCTCAAAATCTACCGTCCAGTTATCACTCGCCGTATTGTTTTTTCGCATCCCAAATCCGTGGCTTCCATTTTCATATACATGCAATTCACTCGGGTGTTTGGCGGCAGTCCAGCGTTCGAAAAGTCGGATGCTGTGCGGCGCGAAGCCTAAATTATCATCAGCAGCCACGGCGATGAAAGCCGGAGTCACAGCGTTTGGCATTTCTTTGCCTGTCACCGCATCTGCATAATGGTAGATGGGTGCGATGAAATTTGGTTTTAAGTTTTGAGGAGCGCTTAGTAGCACATTCATGGTTAAGGTTCCGCCAGCCGAGAAGCCCATGAAGCCCATTTTGTTCGGATCAATGCCGAGTGTTTTGGCATTTGCTTTGACATATTTAATGGCTTCGATGCCATCTTGGGTGGCCATTTCCACGACGGGGGCATTGATTTCGTCAAGCTTTTTGAAGTCATTCATCAGTGGCATTAACTCGGCGAAGGGATTAGGGCCATTGGATTTTACGACGCGGTAGGTGAGCACAAAAGCCGTAATTCCGCGTGCGCTAAGCCATTTGGCGACATCATGTCCTTCTGAATCGATGGACAAAATATGGAAGGCGCCTCCTGGAGCTACGATGATGGATGTGCCATTTCCTTTGCCCGGAGCGGCAGGATAAATGGTCAGCGTCGGTTCGGTCACATTGAACAACATCCGATTATTCGGCATGGGCGTGAACTCCTTTACTTCCCAGTTCCAGTTTTCGGATCCCGGAGCCTTGCCCGGATAAAGTTTAATGACTTGTTGGCCAAAGGCCGCAATACTCATCAATAGAAACAATGCAATTTTCATTCGTTTGAGGTAGGTTTAAAGGTATATAAATAGGGTGCTTTATTCGCGGCACCCGTAAATTGTTTTTCCAATCTGTCCACAATATTCAAATCTAAGATCATTTTTTGAAAATTGTTTCTTCGGTAGGGTTTGTCGAAAACTGTTTCGTACAATTGTTGCAATTCCTTCATGGTGAAGGTTTCTGGCAAGAGGTTATAGCCTACAACATGATCGTCAAAATGAAGTCGCATGGCTTTTAGTGCTTTGGCAATAATTTCTGCCCCATCCAAAATGAGTTTGGGAAGCTCCTGCACGGGTATCCATTCCATTTTTTCATCCAATTCTGAGCATTGGGGTTTTACTTTATTGATGTCAACCAACGCATAATAACCCACCGAAACGAAGCGTCGCACATACCAATCATATTCTTCTTGGGGACCGGTTAATTGTGGGTTTAGGGCTAACAAATCCAGCATAAAGCGTTCATTATGTCGGTCGGCATTACCAAACACATGGAATTGCTGTAAATAGATGTTGGCCAATTGCGTTCGCTCTTCCAAAATACGTAGGGCGGCCTGATCTAAATCTTCTTCTTGACGAACAAATCCGCTGGGCAAGCTGTAAAAATCACCCTTGAAATTAAGTTTAGGAATGAGCACCTTTAATGTCGCGTCCTGATAGCCAAAAATGACACAATCAATGGATAATTGTGCAATGTAATTCTGGTGACTTGGATGGGTAAAGCTTCCCGACATAGCTGCTATTAATTCAGTGATTTTCAAAGGTAGAAATTATTGTCTAAAAAATAGACAATGTAAAATTTGTTTCTATATTTGCCTCATTATAAACCCTTAAAATCTATTTGTTATGAAAAAGATTCTTGCACTTGTATTTGTTTTGACGACTTTGTTTTCAGCGTCAGCATTCGCTTCGAAGCCGGATCCTACTGATTTTTTCGCAGGTAAGTGGAAAATTGTTGTCGTAGGTACGCCGAATGGTGATGCGACTTTCGCGACGAACTTAGTTCGTAAAGATGGTGTCTTAACGGGCCAATTAAAAGTTGTTGGCGATGACTCGCTACCTTTGGTTGACATTTCAAAAGTAGAGGACGACAGCGAAAAAGTTGTTATCTATTTCTCTACGCAAGGTTATGATGTCAATGTAGAATTAACGAAAGTTGACACAGACAATTTGAAAGGAACCTTGATGGGGATGTTTGAGGCAAAAGGAACACGCGTTAAAGAATAAATTTCAAGCACATGAAGAAGCATTTCGGATTCGCGGCACTGGTTGTCGCGAATCTAACTGCGTACGCGCAAGTATCTGATTTATCAAAGGGTTTTGTTCAGCCACCCCACACAGCGCAACCGCGCGTTTGGTGGCATTGGATGAATGGAAATATTACGAAAGACGGTATCCGAAAAGACTTGGATTGGATGAAGCAATCGGGTATCGGAGGGTTTCAAAATTTTGACGCGAGTTTATTTACACCCCTAGCGGTCAAAGAAAAACTCGTCTACATGACTCCTGCCTGGAAGGATGCGTTCCGTTTTGCAACGGATTATGCCAAAGAAAAAGGCTTAGAAATGGCCATCGCCGGTTCGCCGGGTTGGAGTGTGACAGGTGGTCCCTGGGTGGCGCCTTCAGACGGCATGAAAAAATATGTTTGGTCTGAATTGCGCGTTCAAGGTGGGCAAAAAATTACTGTCGCTTTGCCGCATCCGTCGGATATCACAGGACCCATGCAAAATGTGCCTTTTGAGGCTGGTGGATTTGCCGCAGGTTCTGCCGAAAAGGTTGTCAAGCATTATCAAGATATCGCCGTTTTGGCCTATCCTATCGCTTCGCAAATCCAGTCGGCGCGCGACTTAAAACCACAAGTCAGTTCTAGTGGAGGGCAATTTAATTTGGCCGAATTAACGGATGGGGATTTGCATCACATGAGCTATTTGCCACCGATGAAAATAGGTGAGCAAGCTTGGATTCAATATACGTTTGAAGCGCCAACCGAAATTTCGAGTGTGATGCTTTCCAATGAATCATACGGTGAATTAGCGGCATTTAATGGCGGAGGAAATAATCGAAGTATACAAGTAAGTGCGGATGGGGTGAATTTTACGGAAGTGGTTAAAGTACCACCAACCATCACGTCCCAAACGACGGTCTCATTTGCTCCTCAGCGCGTGAAAGCGATTCGTTTATGTTACCAAACGGAGAAACCGGGGGATGTGGGAATTGCTGCCATGTTTGGCATGCGTCCTTCTACCGAACCCAAGGGGATGAAAATTTCGGAATTTGATGTGTTTACTACGCCGCGGGTACATCTTTTTGAGGCCAAAGCGGGTTTCGAAGCGCATAAAGAATTAGCTGTTTCGGGGACTCCCGTTTCCAAAGGGCCTGCTACCAATCAGGTGATTGATGTGACGAAATTTGTACAAGCTGATGGTACCTTGTCCTGGGATGCCCCTGCGGGAAATTGGGAAATTTTGCGCTTTGGATATTCCTTAACGGGAAAGAAAAATCACCCGGCTTCGCCAGAAGCAACGGGTCTGGAAGTGGATAAATTAGACCGAGGAGCGGTTACGCGCTACATGGAAAATTACCTCGATCAGTATGCGCAGGCGACGGGTGGCCAACTAGGCCCTGGTGCTTTGAGTCATATGGTTTTGGATAGTTATGAGGCGGGACACATGAACTGGTCGCCTACATTTGCTGCCGATTTTCAGGCAAAAAGGGGATATGATTTGAAGCCTTGGATGCCAGTTTTGACAGGTCGAATCGTCCAAGATGCGGAGGCGAGTGAGCGTTTTTTATGGGATTTTCGCAAGACGATTGGGGAGTTGATCGTAGAGAATCATTATGAGTTGATTGGTGATTTATTAGCCAAACGCGGCATGAAACGTTATACAGAGTCACATGAAAATGGGCGAATTTACTTAGCCGATGGTATGGATGTGAAGCGTAAAGCTGATATTCCCATGGCGGCGATGTGGCAGCCGGGGGCATTGGCAGCTGGGAAGGATGAAGAGCCGCGTTCGCGGGCCGACATACGTGAATCTGCTTCTGTGGCACACATATATGGCCAAAACATCGTTGCGGGCGAGTCAATGACGACAGCAGGGAATTCCTTCAGTCCGCATCCGGGAACATTGAAACGAACGGCCGACATGGAATTAGCTTCCGGATTAAATCGTTTTGTGATACATACCTCAGTGCACCAGCCTTTGGATTCGTTGTTTCCAGGTTTGACCTTAGGACCCTTTGGACAATGGTTTACGCGCCAAGAAACCTGGGCGAAACAAGCGAAGATTTGGGCGGATTATTTAGGTCGGAGTTCGTATATGTTGCAACAAGGTCACAATGTGGCAGACATCCTTTATTACTATGGAGAGAACCAAAATATCACTTCTTTGGCGATGAAATCCTTGCCTAGCATTCCGGCAGGTTTTGAGTTTGATTATGTGAACGCGAGTGCCTTACGCGATGCCATTGATGTAGAAAAAGGTCAATTTGTTAGTCGGGGGGGTAGTCGCTATCAACTATTATATTTAGATGAAACGGCGAAACAGATGACGCTGGTGACTTTGAAGCGGATATTCTTTTTAGCACAAAAAGGGGCTTGGATAGCCGGTACAAAACCTATTTCTAGCCCAAGTTTAGCAGATTCAGAACAAGAATTTCAGCGGGTTTTAACGCAATTGATTTCCTTACCTTCGGTTCATTTTGGCCAAACGGCTGATGCTGTTTTAGCGTCGAAATCGTTGGCAGCGGATCTACGAGTTTCGGGTAATTCCGCCGAAGTATTGTTTCAGCACCGGCAGGTAGGAGACAAGGAAATTTACTGGGTGAACAGTCGGTCGGATCAGGCCAACAAAGCCTCGTTATCATTCCGGGTTAGCGGCAAGATTCCGCAGGTGTACAATCCAGAGACAGGAGAAATATCAGCGTTATCGTATCGGATGCAGGAAGGAAGAACGCTGATAGACATGGAATTCAGTCCTTGGGATGCGAAATTTATTGTGTTTGAAGGCAATGCTAAAACTAAGTCGCTTGTCGTAAAAAAGCCAGCCCAGGTTTCTTCTATGACAATTTCAGGACCTTGGCAGGTTAAATTTCAGGAAAATCGGGGTGCCCCTGAGTTGATAACTATGTCGGAATTACAGGCATGGAATCAGCATGCGGATGCAGGCATTAAGTATTTTTCTGGAACGGCTACTTATTCACATGCGATTGAGGTGCCTAGTACTTCTGCGGGTTCGAAGTGGCAATTGGATTTAGGCGATGTGAAGAATTTGGCAGAAATTTATGTGAATGGGCAATGGGTGGCGACGTGCTGGAAGCAGCCATTTGTTGCGGATATAAGTAAGCAATTGCATGCAGGAGCGAATCAGCTTGAGGTGAAGGTGGTGAACTCTTGGGTGAATCGTTTGGTCGGAGATGCACAGCCTAATGTGAAGCGAATTACGTACCTTTCAATGCCCATGATGATTCAGCCGACGATGCCTTTGGAGACATCCGGATTATTGGGGCCTGTTCAAATTCACCAACTGAAATAGCCATGAAAATCGCAGGAAAAGTATTCTTAGTTACGGGTGCCGGAAGTGGCATGGGCCGTGAAATGACACATCAAATAATTGCCAAAGGAGGAAAGGTTGCAGCCTTGGATATTCATTTGCCTCAATTATTGGAGACCCAACAAATTTGTTCGGGTGGAGCGGCGAATTTTTTGGCTTTGGAGGTGGATATAACGGACCGCGCTAAGGTGCTTTCGCTGCCGGAACAGGTAATTAAGCATTTTGGGCAGATTGATGGCATCATCAATAACGCCGGAATCATTCAGCCTTTTGTGAAGGTGAAGGACTTGAGTTTTGATCAAGTGGAGCGTGTGATGAACGTAAACTTTTACGGATGCGTGAATGTCACCAAGGCATTTTTGCCACATTTATTAGAACGCCCTGAGGCGCACATCGTGAATATTTCGAGCATGGGTGGGGTTTTACCCGTTCCGGGCCAAAGTATTTATGGAGCAGCCAAAGCGGCGGTTAAATTATTTACCGAAGGCTTGTATGCAGAATTGAAGGAGACTGCTATCCATGTTTCGGTGGTATTTCCGGGGGCAATCGCGACGAATATTACGGCAAATTCAGGCATCGAAATACCTAAGGCTTCTTCGGGTTCATCGGGGATGACCGCTTTGCCTGCCAACGAAGCCGCGCGTATTATTTTACACGGCATGGAGACGAATCAATACCGAATTTTGGTTGGTTCCGATTCCAAATTCATGGATTTTTTATGCCGCCTAGCTCCTGAATATGCGACAAACTTCATCGCGAAAAAGATGAAGGCGCTGCTCGGATAATTATCAATTTCTTGAACTTTTTCCTATATACCTTTGCCAAACCTTGGAGGATTGGCAAAGGTGAGTGGGGGAGGGTTATTTACGGATGAAAATCCGATTGTTGGATATCGTCGTGTCTAGGGTATAATTTTTTAACACGTAATTATTTACCGCAGCAACTTTTTCGATAGGAGCCAAATAACCAGGATCATCTTGCGTAGCATCAATAACGAAACGGGCCTGACTTCTCTCCAAATCCTGAAGATATCGATGAATATGATTTTGTTTTAAAACCGACTCCTGCATACAATGCAATGTTTGGTTTTCGGCCACAGCTTGAAGTACATCAGCCTCGACATAAAGCTTGCCTTGCCAGCCCCAAACACTCATTTTGTCCCCCTCTTTTGCTCTTGATTTGATGTAATTCGAGACAGGGCTTATGCTTAACGCTGCGTTTGTTTTCATCAACTTGAGATGGGCTGAAATTTTGCTCATATAGGCCTCCTCCACCAGCGTCCATCCTAAAAACAGGATAAAGGGTAATAGTACAATGCGGGTATTTTTTTCTGATTGCAAGGAAAGCGCCTGCACAAACAATAAACCTAACGGATAAACTAAGAAATGAAGGTAGTGAGGAAAGTTGTTTTTTGTAACGACAGCAGCATATAGGCCCGCTACCAACAAACCAAAAATGAAAATAAAAATGGGATTACTTAGCCATTGCATTTTCCGTTTCCCAATTAGCATGGACACCCCGATGATCCCTATCCAATAGAAAAAGAAGTCAAAACTTTTGCCCAATAGTTTTACCACATTGATAATCCCATAGGCTCGTTTATTCGTCCCGGTGTAAATAATATTGTCTTCAATATAGTAAGTCCAAAAATCTTCAAGTAGATTAAAATAGTTCAAGAATACGAGCAAAAGCAATGGAAAAGTGGCCACACCCACGATTCCCCCCATTAGTGATTGGGGCCATGTTTTTTGGCGTAATTGAAATAACTGGAATACCGCCATAACTGCGATTAGCGGTATCGCTTGTAATTTTGCAAAGGGAATTATTCCTACGATCAGCCCTAAAAAAAAGTAATATAGGCCATGCGACTTTTTATTTACATACATAATAGCCTGTATGTAAATGGCTATGTTTAATAAGAAGATAGGGAACTGCTCACTGGAGTAATGCAAGAAGTCCGGATGAATCACAAATGTAAAGAAGATTGCCACATATACAGATGCTTGCAAGGCGGCTTTTTTCCCAAATAAGAGGCATGAGGTTTTGTAAAACAACAGGAGGTTACAAATCAGTAAAATAAAGCCGACCAAACGAATCGAGCGGAAATCAATACTTTCTTGAAAAAGGGTCACCACAAGTGCGCTGTAGTAAGTTGCAGGGCCAACTGTCCCACCATCTGCGGATTGCCAATAAATGGGGTTCTTCGCGAGTGCTCTTAAATTAGAAACCATTTGGCTCTCGTCGACATTCAGTTGGTTATTGTACATCAACACCGGAAGTCGCATGCAAAACAACATGAGCAAGCCTAATCCCGCAAACAAATAAATGGAAGTGTTTGGGCGTTTGTAGCACAGTATGACAAGTGCAATTGCCAACAAAAGACTAAGGTAAAAATTATTGAATTCCGGTTGTAGTAGAATCATTCATGGATTTTTTTGTAAATGTATTCACCATCGTCAGTGCCCGATCAATAATCTGGTGCATGTCATAATACTTGTATTCGCCCAAGCGCCCTCCGAAAAATACCTGCTCTTCTTGATTAGCCAACGAACGGTATTTTTGGAACAAATCATTATTCACCTGATCATTCACCGGGTAATAGGGCTCTGTCACATCTGCCTTGTAAGGCTCCGGATACTCGTAACTAATCCAGGTGCTCGGGGTCTCGTTAAATT
>CALLKB010000175.1 GCA_938008575.1 uncultured Cytophagaceae bacterium
CGATCTAAGTCGATGGCTGCTATTGGAGCATTTGTTGCGGCACCCAAAGACATCATCATGTATTTGAAGTATAACATGCGATCGCAAACCTATGCGAAAGCATTGCCGATGCCGTTTGTTATTGGGGGCATGAAGCGTTTGGAGTTAATTAAAAAACATCCAGAATTACGCGAGCAATTATGGGCAAATGTTCGTGCCCTACAAAAAGGATTGATTGAGAAAGGATTTGATATTGGGGAAACGACCTCTCCAGTAACACCCGTATTCTTGCATGGAGATTACGATATCAATGCGGTTACGAAACTTGTGCGTGATTTACGCGAGAATATGGGAATTTTCTGTAGTATCGTTGTTTATCCCGTAGTACCAAAAGGACAAATCATGTTACGTATTATTCCAACGTCTTCGCATACACTCGAAGATATTGAATATACATGCACGTGTTTTGCTGAGGTTCAAAAACGCTTAAAATCGGGCTATTACAAAGATTAATATTGATTTTAAGGTATATTTTGTCTTTTTTTTCACTTTTTAAACTTTTTTTTGTCTTTTTTATGCAGAATAATTTGCGAGCTATTCAAATTTTACTAAATTTCGCCTTATAAACGCTTCAAACAGCGAATAAAGACAATCTAATTTTTTTACAACCTAAAAATTCAAATTATTATGAGCAGATTTGCACAAGTAAAAGACCTAATTTTATCATTAGAAGGTGATTTCGAAAAATTCTACGACAAAGGAAACCAGGCAGCTGGAACACGCGTTAGAGGAGGTCTTCAACAATTGAAAACTTTGGCTCAAGAAATCCGTACTGAAGTTCAAGAGAAGAAGAACGCAGCGAAATAATTTGCGAGATTTCTTAGCAATAAAAAAAAGCCCGACATCGGGCTTTTTTTTATGTTCAAACATTTCTAAAAAAGTTCGGCATGCATGACGGAAGCAATACCGTCCACCATCAATTTACCACGCTCCATTTCAAATACTTGTGTTTTGATTTCAGCAGTATGCTTTACCTGATTTACAGATTCCACTTCAAACTTAGCTTGATAGCTTTGCCCTACATATAATGGGCGTTTAAATTCAGATACTTGCTTTAAATAAACACTCCCTGAACCCGGAAACTCCATTCCCATCACACGCGAGAATACACTCGCAATCAAAGCTCCATGAATAATAGGCTTCTTGAAGGGTGTCGTAGCCGCAAAGGCTTCATCCCAATGCAGCGGGTTAAAATCTCCCGAAATTTTACAGAAATCATTTACTTGTTCTTGTGTAAATGAAAATTCAATTTCATAGCAATCGCCTACTTTGATCATATTATTATACATTATTTGCTAAAATGAGGGTAAATTGCATAAAAATCACCGCATGGTTTATTTTATATACAATCCCAACGCCGGCAACAAAAGTAATAGATATCGACAAAAGTTGATAAATACCCTGCAAAAGATTCCCAATACGCAGCTATTACTTACTGAATACCCGAAACATGCGGAAGAAATTGTCCAAAAGCTAATTCCCAACCATCCACAAAAAATTATTGCTATTGGAGGCGATGGTACGATCAATGAAATAGGTAATGCACTTAAGGGAACTAATATTCCCATGGGCATTATACCCTTAGGCTCCGGTAATGGCTTAGCCAGACACTTACATATTCCGATGCAAGTGGAAAAAGCTATCAATATTGCGTTAAATGGACAAGCCGACTACATCGATGTGCTCGCTTGGAATCAGCGTGCATTCTTTTGTACCGCAGGCATTGGATTTGACGCACAGGTTGCTGCGCTGTTTCATGCTGGCAAAGGCAGAGGATTGATCAATTACATCAAGGCAACTTTTCAAGCATTAGGCTCTTATTCTCATACTGAAATATCCATCAATCAAGCAGAGGTTCAAAACCTATTTTCGTTCACTGTGGCGAATGCAAATCAATTTGGAAATAATGCTTTCATTTCACCACTTTCTAATCTGCAAGACGCTCTTTTTGAAATAGTTAAAATTCAAAAAGGCAATTTATGGCAAAAAGCCCAACTTGGAATTAGCCTATTTTCGAAGTCAATTCACCATCACCCATTGGTCGAAATACAACAGAAAAAATCAATCCAAATACACTGTCAAGCGGGTATATATTATCATTTAGATGGAGAAAGCCTAAAATCGCAGACAAACTTGATCAAAATCGAAATTATGCCAGAAAGGCTTTTGGTCATCCATCCATAAGTATTTATCACAAAAACAATACAATCAACTAATAATCAGCTAGTTACAAGTATATTTGAGATATCAATTCCACATATCAACAATTCAAATACGATTTTTATTCAATTTTTTTTAGATTTTTTTTATTTGACTTTTTCAAGCAGAAAGCCCTTAGAGAGGCTGTATTGTTGAACAATTTTTAGGTCCAAATTTTACACCGACTATTTTCGAGAAAATATATTTTTTCGAATTTGCAACGCCCCCGAATTTTACTATTTTTGTCTCCCCGCTCAATAAAAACTTTTTAGTTTTTAGTAGTACCCAACCATTACGATTAAAATTGATAAAAAAGGTCCAGCCATTCTATGATGGAATAGCTTCACCCAAGAAATTGTTGACTCAAAAAAAAATAATAACGCGTACAAATTAGATGCATAACGAGGTAAAAGAATTGTGGAACAAATGTTTGGAAATCATCCGGGGGGATATTTCTGAACAACAATTTTCGACCTGGTTTAGCCCGATTGTTCCGCTTCGTTTTGTCAACAATACCCTAACAATTCAAGTACCCTCTCAATTCTTCTATGAATGGCTCGAAGAAAACTTTGTAAGTACTTTACGCAAAGCCATTGATCAGACTGTAGGAAAACGAGGCATGTTGGAGTATTCAATCGTTGTTGACACTGGTGATCGCAAGAATCCACCGTTGACCTTCAACTTACCTACAACGAATCAACAGCCTACGAATACAAATTCGTATCGTAATCCGGTAACACCGCAGGCTCAAACTCAAAGTAATCCATTTCAATTCAAAGATTTAGATTCTTTAGAATTAGATTCTTATTTAATCCCTAAATATACTTTTGATAAATTTATTGAGGGAGACTGTAATCGTCTAGGCCGTGCAGCAGGTATGGCAGTGGCGAATAAACCAGGTTTAACGTCATTCAACCCGCTCATGATTTATGGTGGTGTAGGATTGGGTAAAACGCACCTCATTCAAGCCATTGGAAATGAAATCAAAAATCAGTTTCCAGATAAATTTGTGCTTTATGTTTCTACAGAGAAATTCACGAATCAATTCGTAAATGCAATTCGTAATAATTCCATTGAGACTTTTACTAATTTCTACCTGCAAGTTGACGTATTAATTATTGATGACGTTCAATTCCTATCTGGAAAAGAGAAAACGCAAGAAACATTCTTCAACATCTTTAATCACTTACATCAATCAGGTAAACAAATTATCTTGTCTTCTGATAGAGCGCCACGCGATTTAGCAGGAATGGAAGATCGTCTATTAAGTCGTTTTAAATGGGGCTTAACGGCAGATTTACAACAACCTGACTTTGAAACTCGTATTGCTATTATTCAGAAAAAATTACAAGACGACGGTATTCAAATCAATTTTGATGTACTTGAATACTTAGCTCATTCAATACAAACCAACGTGCGTGAATTAGAGGGTGTGATTATCTCACTCATGGCACAAGCATCGCTAACACGTAAAGAGATTGATTTAGAACTTGCTAAATCAACCCTTAAAAGTATCGTAAACGATCAAGAAAAAGAGTTGAGCGTAGATAATATCCTTGAAGCTATCACATCACATTTCGATGTGGATATGGAATTATTAACAGGTAAATGCCGTAAGAAGGAAACCGTTTTCCCTCGCCAAGTGGCCATGTATATGTTGAAAGAACTCACAAACCTACCCTTGAAGTCGATAGGCTATCATTTTGGAGGTCGAGACCATAGCACGGTTATCCACGCTGTACAATCCATTTCCGAAGCCATGGAAACGGATAAATCTGTTGAAAAAACAGTTCGAAAATTATTTAATCGATTCAATATCGCATTAAACTAAAAAAAGAGGCCGAGGCCTCTTTTTTTATACAATAATTCATGGCTAATTACTCAGCCGCAACTGCATCTTTATCCAACAAAGCGCTTTCATCTCCCTTCACTTTTTCCTTTATCTTCGCCTCAATCTCATCCATCAATTCTGGATTATCTTTGATTAAATCTTTCACTGCATCACGTCCTTGTCCCAAACGATTCCCATTATAAGAGAACCAAGATCCTGATTTATCAATTACACCTAAATCAACCCCTAAATCTAAGATTTCACCAGCTTTCGAGATACCTTCTCCATACATGATGTCAAACTCAACCACTTTGAATGGAGGTGCTAATTTGTTTTTAACCACTTTAACACGTGTACGGTTACCCGTAATCGAATCTGCCGATTCTTTAATTTGACCAGCTCTACGAATATCTAAACGAACTGACGCATAAAACTTCAATGCATTACCACCCGTAGTCGTTTCTGGGCTACCAAACATCACACCAATCTTATCACGCAATTGGTTGATGAAAATACAGCAACATCCAGTTTTATTAATCGTACCTGTCAACTTACGTAAAGCCTGGGACATTAAACGAGCTTGTAAACCCATTTTAGAATCACCCATTTCGCCTTCAATCTCAGCTTTTGGCACCAAGGCAGCAACAGAGTCAATGACGATAATATCAATGGCACCTGAACTAATTAAATGCTCAGCAATTTCTAAGGCTTGCTCACCATTATCTGGTTGGGAGATCAACAAATTCTCCGTATCAATACCTAATTTCTCTGCATAAGAACGATCAAAAGCATGCTCAGCATCCACAAATGCGGCAATTCCACCCGCTTTCTGTGCTTCGGCAATACAATGTAAGGTTAGGGTTGTTTTACCTGATGATTCAGGACCGTAAATCTCAACAACACGACCACGAGGCACACCACCTATCCCTAAGGCTAAATCTAAACCTAATGAACCCGTGGATATAACTGGCACATCCATCACTTTACTGTCTGATAAACGCATTACAGTTCCTTTACCGTATGCTTTATCTAATTTTTCCAACGTAGTCTGAAGCGCTTTTAATTTCTCAGCTGCTAAGCCTTGTGCGCCATCCGATTGTTTTGCCATGTTATATTTATTGATAATTTTGAATAATCTAAAAATGTCTAAATTTACCCTGCGATAAATCCTAACAAAAATAGTTAATTGACATTAAACTTTAATCAAATAAGTTGATAATCTCATTTGAGATTTGACACTAAAATTAAGCTCTGATTTAACCAAAAACATCATCCCCGCTCCCATTGAAAACCTTTCAAAAAATCTTGTCTATTTTTTTGCTTTCTTTTGGGATAATTTTGTCACTGAACTTTCAAGTTGGCGCACAAGAAACACCCCTATTCCAAGGCAACGAGTTACTAAACTATCGCATACATTTAGGCTTTATTGAGGCTGCAACGGCTTCCGTCAAAAGCAGCAACGCGATTACAACGATTAATAATCACCCTTGCCGAAAAGTTGAAATACTCGGACAAACTGTCACTTGGCTTAAGTTCTTTTCACCCGTAGAAGATTACTGGTCGGCATATTTAGACATCAACACCCTCATGCCCATCAAAACCGAAATGCGCAAACGAGAGGGACGTTACCGTAAGCAAGAGCAAGTATATTTTTCACAAGATTCTGGACTAGCCAAAATACATTCTCCTCAAAATACGCCTGTAGATAAAATTTTACCTATTAGCCCTGCTACCTTAGATCTCATAGGCGGCTATTTCTATTTGCGTAACAAAGAATTAGCTACGATGAATATCGGTGAAAAACTAAGCGCCAAAGTTCTCGTAGATGGCAGTATTTATGAAATTTGGTTTATCGTCAAGGGATTCGAAACGGTCAACAGTGATTTAGGGCCTGTTAAATGCATCCGAACATCACTTGTTCTTCCCAAAAACAATCTATTCAAGGACGAAGATGCCATCCGACTGTGGATTAGCAAAGACAAATACCAAATTCCCTTCAAAATGGAAGTCAACTTAAAAATTGGATTTTTATCGATCGATTTGACCGACTACAAAATCCAAGGCAAAAAGATTTATTAACGATTCAAAGCTTTTTTATAGGCCTCCAATACTCTCGCTCGGGCAAACTCATGATTGACAATCGGCTGTGGGTAAGTCAATTCCTGAAATTCAGGTACCCATTTGCGGATGTAGGCCAATTCCTTATCAAACTTTTGTGTTT
>CALLKB010000176.1 GCA_938008575.1 uncultured Cytophagaceae bacterium
AAACGACGTACCGGTTTATGAGCCTCATCCTCAATCCAAACAGCTACATAAGGCCTCCGAGCATAACCACCCAAATCCGCTAATTCCACATTGATCAACAATTCTTGACCCGCTGTCCAAACCTTATCTTTTACATGCACTAACTCGATTGCAGATTCCGTAACCACAGAACGACCAGACCAATTTTCGCTGACATGTTGCGCTCCGGAAGCATCCACAATCAAATACTCCGTTCCTGGATATTCGACTGCCAAAGCTTTCGACTCGTCCATCGAAAGCACATTAAATGCCGTCGCCAAAGCCCCTGCCGTCACCGCATCGGGATGAATGACCGTTGCAGATATACTGCCAGAAGCCGTTTCTCCTGTACGAGGATCGATAATGTGCGCACCTCGCCGACTCACCCCACTCGTGGCAATCGCTTGATTTTGAATTGAAACCGTGCTCAATGAAGAACCATTTTCCGCGTCTGAATTCGGATCAGAAATACGAATCGCTTCGCGTAAATCGCCTTTGGCAAGCATGTCACCTCCTACATTCAACATGACACCACGAACACCGGCCTCCGCCATGACAGCATCCGCCACTTGTTCCATAATAAAACCTTTGGTAAACGTATGCAAACGCAACTCCGCATCACCTAAACGCGTCGCCGTTCCGTCACCTAATTCCCAATGTGGCTGATTCACTCGATCCGAAAAACCGTTCAAACGCACATCATCCGCAGCCGCATTCAAAGCTCCCTTTGTCGCTTCACGCCACGTATCAAACAATCCTAAAACCGTATGTAATTCTTCAGAAACCGAAATTTCTTCCCCCCGCGAACGAGCCCATTCCCCAAACTCATGATTTTCTCCACTCCCCAAAATTGACTGCAATCGACGGAATTCCGCTAAAACCTTCGCCTCCGCTTTCTCCGCCAATTCAAACGAATTTGCCAGAATTCTCACGTCTAAAGACGTCCCTAAAATATGTTCGAAATGTGCAGCTAAAACGCCCGATTGATTGGGCACAAAGGCCGAAAGGGCGGCTAATGGTAGCGAAAAAGAATGCATAATTTTATCAGTTTTTTGAATTTTGAATTTACGCCTTCTCAACACAAATACAAAAAACATATAGACCAAACCGGTGTTTTTTGCTACCTAAATAAACGCCGAAAATGGTGACGCTGCCAGGGTCTGCGACCCTGGCAGCGTCTACCGCAAAGCTAATTCCTTTCCCTAAAAGTTTCCTGATAATCTACAATGTCTTCATATCAATCACGAAACGATACTTCACGTCCGACTTGATCACCCGCTCATACGCCGCATTCACATCCTGCATCGAAATCATTTCGATATCCGACAAAATGTTATGCTCCGCGCAATAATCCAACATCTCCTGCGTCTCCGCAATACCCCCGATCATCGATCCGACAATACTCCGACGCTTTGAAATCAATGTCGCTGCGCCAAATTCATTGGCTTCGGGCGGAATGCCAACTAACAACATTTTCCCTTCTACTTTCAACAAACCTAAAAATGCATCCAAATCATGTTTGGCAGCAACCGTGTTCAAGATAAAATCAAAAGAACCTTTCAATGCCTTCATTTGCTCAGGATCCGTCGACAAAGCAAAATGATGTGCGCCCAACGAACGTGCATCTGCTTCCTTCGATGGCGAAGTTGATAACATGGTAACCTCAGCACCAAATGACGCTGCAAATTTCACGGCCATGTGACCCAAGCCACCTAATCCCAACACGGCAACCTTATGTCCCTTGCCTACGCCCGCAAAGCGCAATGGCGAATAGGTTGTAATTCCGGCACACAACAATGGTGCCACGCGCGCCAAATCTTTTTGCTCAAAATTCACATGCAACGCATATTCCTCATCGATCACATAATTCGCTGAATACCCACCAAATGTCTGCGTCTTTCCATCGCGGTAATAATCATTATAGGTAGCCGTCATGTCCTCATCGCAATATTGCTCTTGGCCAGCTTGGCAAGAAGGACATTCCCGACAAGAATCCACAAATACGCCTATGCCAGCTGTTTGGCCTACTTTAAACTTCGTTACGTGCGATCCAATCGCAATAACTTTCCCAACGATTTCATGTCCTGGTACAATCGGATAAATCGATGGCCCCCACTCACTACGTACCATGTGAATGTCGGAATGACATACGCCACAATACTCAATATCAATTTGAACATCATGAGGGCCTACCTCGCGGCGTTCAAATACGATTGGCGCCACCGGCACCTCCGCGCTCGTAGCGCCATACCCTTTAACTTGCATCTTGTGTTTGGTTTAATGTATCGATAAAAACTTGAATGGGCTCCGCTCCTGAAATGCCATATTTCCGATCAAAAACAAAAAATGGCACCCCACGAACCCCTAAATTTACTCCTTCTTGAATGTCTTGACTTACCCGATAAGCATATTCCTCACTGGCAATCGCCGCACGAATGTCTGCCTCAGCTAATCCAGCCTCCTCACCTAAAGCAACCAATTCCGCAACGGATGCTAAATCCCTTCCCTCTGTAAAGTACGCACGGAAGAAAATCTCCTCTATCGCATCATCTAAACCTTTTTCTTTGGCCAATTGAATCACGCGGTGCGCATACAACGAATTCGCCACCACGGCCTTTTCAAAATTGTATTCCAAACCGACGGAAGCAGCCATCTCCACGACACGTTCGTGCATTTGCACCGACTGCTCTAATGACCAACCTTTTCGATCAGCCAAGTATTCATATACGCCCACTGGTTCCTCAAATGACATCGGAATCGTAGGATCTAATTGATAACTTTTCCAAGTTATCTCCACCGAATCACGCCCCGGAAAGGTTTCCAAGGCCTTCTCTAAATGCCGTTTGCCTATGTAACAAAACGGACACATGATATCACTCCAAATTTCTATTTTCATCTCAGCAATTTAATGTAATTTCGGCAGATAATTATCCGGCATTATGTTCTCGATTCGCACCTTTTTACTAACAATCCTTGCATCCACAAGTTTATGCGCCCAAGGCATCACACAGCTCGTAAATGCATTACCGCATATTGACGGAAAACAGTCCTACCTCGCCTCCCCCTTTGCCACCACTGGCGACCGATTATACCTCATCGGTCATCAAAACGGGCAATTCCCTGATTTGGGCTGGCACATCACGGGCGAAATGGGCGGCATTTGGGCACATCCCATTAAACTCCTGGACGGATTTATTGTTTCCGTGGATGGACAAGATTTAACAAATGCCGTGAGTTTTCGCAATTTTCCCATGGCGAATCAACATCGCTACCAAACGAAAAACCTTGAAATTCTTCGCACGCAATTCGTTCCGGATGGACTCGCAGGATGTGTCATTGAGTTTGAAATCGAAAACAAAAGCCTGCAAACACAAAACATTCCCTTTGTTTTTCAAGCTAAATCCGACTTGCGGCCTACTTGGTTGGGAGAACGAACCAACCTGATCGACGAAGAAGATCATGCTGAATTTATAAATGACCAATGGGTTTTCAAAGACACTAAAAATCCCTGGTTTGCTATCCTAGGAGCAAGCGAAAAAGGAATTCCCGGCGCCGCTCCGATTCCTTTTAATTCTATCGGGAAGGGAATCGCTAAATCCATCAATTACTCACTAAGTATCCCTGTCGGCGGGAAAAAAATCCTTCAGTTCTATATCGCTGGATCTTCCATATCAAAGGCTCAGGCATTAAAAACCTACGCTGAACTTCAGAAAAATACCGAAAAATTATTCCAACAAAAATGGGACCGCGTCAACGCATTGGCACAAAAAAGTAAGATTAATATCCCCGACAAAAACATTCAAGAAGCCTATACCTGGTTGCAATACAATACCGACGGGTTGACACGCGATGTTCCGGGAATCGGTCGGGGCATCAGCGCCGGGCTGCCCGACTACCCATGGTGGTTTGGCGTGGACAGCGAATATGCCTTGCAAGGTGCAATCGCGATTGGCCAAAAAGACCTGACCCTAAACTCTATCCAACTCATTCATAAACTTTCCCAAAAGACCAACAAAAACGGTCGGGTCGTCCATGAAGTATCCACCAACGGCGCGGTGTATAACCCTGGAAATTTGAATGAGACCGCGCAATTTGCCTCGCTCGTATGGAAAGTATTTCGATGGACAGGCGACAAGAAGATGCTAAAAACCTATTTCCCTAGCATCCAAAAAGGATTACATTGGTTGGTCACTGACAACGATCAAGACCACAACGGCCTCCCGGATGGGTCGGGTATGATGGAAATCCAAGGTCTGCACAGTGAAATGATCGACGTGGCTTCCTATACGCAGAAAGCCTTGCAAGATGCTGCAGAGATGGCGCAAGTTTTAGGCGAAAATCGAATTGCACAAGCATATAAGGCCAAAGCCTCTCAATTGAAACAACAGATTAATACCCAATTTTGGAATGACGATTTTAAGTCATACGCCGACTTCCGTAGCCAAGACCGACCGGCGCTTGCATTAATCAAGCAAGCCATTATTCGGGCAGATACCTTACAAAAACCCTGGGCTGTAGCGGAATTAAAACAAACCGAAAAATACATCCAAGCACATCCTAGTGACCAGGCGAGGCCCTTTGTGGTACATCATAATTGGGTCGTTAACACTCCCATGGAAATGGGCTTAGCAGATCCCGAAAAAGCCATAAAAGCACTCGAAACGGCTAATAAATACACGAACCCATTTGGATTATTCGTGACGGGAATCGACCGAGATGCCTCCGCTGGGAGCGATGCCGGTTCTTACAAAGCGCCCAAAATTTTTACGTACACGGGAGCTGTTATGACCTTACCCACCGGCGTGATGGCCGTGGCCGAAAACAATTACGGACGACCCGACCAAGCCCTGGATTACATGCAAAAACTCACTCGTTCCTTCAGTTACGCCTTGCCTGGCAGCATGTACGAAGTGTCCCCAGATTTTGGGATGATGACCCAAGCATGGAATGTATTTGGCTTCGCGGTTCCCATCGTAGAACAGTTTTTTGGGATACAACCCCGGGCTGATTTGCATGAGATTACCATTGCGCCACGCATGCCTTCGAGCTGGAAAGAGGCGCACATTGAGAACGTGGAAATCGGCGATAATCGAATCAGCGTACATTATCTACAAGGCCAAACGCCCCGCGTAACTCAAACCAAAAACTGGAAAATTATCCTAAAATAGCATCTTTTATTATTGTATCATTTTGCTACATTTGTAAGCTATTACCCTACCAACATGAAAAAAATACTTAGCCTATTAGCATTCTCCACGGCAGCATTCGCCCAACATGTGGAAATCAAACAAGCCAAAGGTCCAACCTTGGCCTATTCAACCCAGTCATCTGTTAAAATCATCAAAAAAGACGGCCTGTCTTTTAAGGATTTAAATAAGAACGGGAAATTAGATATTTACGAAGATTGGCGGAAACCCGTTGACGTCCGTGCCGCCGATTTAGCGAAGCAATTAAGCGTACAAGAAATCGCAGGTTTGATGTTGTATTCAGGCCATCAAGCGATTCCCGCGAGACCAGATGGTTATTTTGCCGGGACCTACAACGGAAAACCTTTCGATCCAAAGACGATGGATGCGAGTGAGTTGACGGACCAACAAAAGAAATTCCTCAAAGAAGACAATCTACGTCACGTATTAGTCACAACGGTTTCATCCCCAGAAGATGCCGCGAAATGGAACAATAAAATTCAGGCATTTTGCGAGTCGGTGGGTAAAGGAATTCCGGCCAACAACAGTACGGACCCACGTCACGGGACACAAGCGCGCGCGGAATTCAATGCAGCAGCGGGCGGTTTGATTTCGATGTGGCCAAGTTCTTTAGGAATGGCTGCGACGTTTAAGCCGGAACTGATCCAACAATTCGGTCGGGTAGCGGCACAAGAATACCGCGCTTTGGGTATTGCAACCGCATTATCTCCCCAAGTAGACATGGCCACGGAGCCGCGCTGGTTACGTTTTGACGGAACCTTTGGCGAAAGCTCTAAACTTTCCGCTGCGATGGCGGAAGCCTATTGCAATGGTTTTCAGAATGAAAACTGGGGCGCTCAAAGTGTGAATGCCATGGTGAAACACTGGCCAGGAGGTGGAGCCGGTGAGGCGGGCCGTGATGCCCATTATGCCAATGGAAAATTTGCGGTTTATCCCGGAAATAACTTCAATGAGCATTTGATTCCTTTTACAGAAGGAGCGTTTAAATTATCCGGTCAAACCAAAAAAGCCGCTGCGGTGATGCCGTATTACACGATTTCTTGGAATCAAACGAAGGAAAATGTGGCGAATAACTACAACAAATATTTGGTGACAGATTTACTTCGCAAGCAATATGGATATGATGGGGTGGTTTGCACGGATTGGAGTGTAACTGGGGACCACAAGGCAATGGATGTGTTCATCGATGGAAAAGTTTGGGGCGTAGAAAACCTGAACATGGCCGAGCGCCATTACAAGATTTTAATGGCAGGCGCAGATCAATTTGGCGGAAACAATGACATGAAACCCATCATCGATGCCTATGCGATGGGCGTGAAAGAACATGGTGAAGCATTCATGCGTGCCCGCATGGAGCAATCTGCAGTACGTTTATTGCGCAACATCTTCCAAGTAGGATTGTTTGAGAATCCATACCAAAATCCTGCTGCAACCAAAGCAACAGTAGGAAAACCGGAGTTCATGCAAGCAGGTTATCAAGCGCAATTGCAATCCATCGTGCTGTTGAAAAACAAGGGAAATGTCCTTCCGATTCAAACGAAAAAGACGATTTACATTCCTAAACGTTTTGTCGCAGCGACGCGTCACTTCTTGGGATTCCCAATTCCAGCATCGAATGATTTCCCAATCAACATGGAATTAGTGAAGAAATATTTCAACGTGACAGACAATCCGGCGGAAGCAGATTTGGCATTGGTATGCATCGAAAATCCGAAAAGCAGCATCGGCTATGACAAGGAAGATGTGGCCAAAGGCGGAAATGGTTATGTGCCTATTTCCTTGCAATACAGTGACTACGTGGCGAATGACGCACGTGAGGTAAGTATTGCGGGTGGAGATCCTTTAGAGAATTTCACAAATCGTTCCTACAAAGGCAAAACTGCCAAAACACGTAATATTACCGACATGGAATTGATCGAAGACACGCGTCAAAAGATGCAAGGAAAACCGGTGATTGTATCCGTAAACGTGTCCAATCCGATGGTTTTTGCGGAAATCGAAGGTAAAGCGGATGCGATTTTAGCAAGTTTTGGCGTACAAGATCAAGCGATTTTAGATATCATTTCCGGCAAGGCGGAGCCACAAGCTTTATTGCCGATGCAGATGCCAGCCAGCATGCAGGTGGTAGAAAAGCAAAAAGAAGATGTGCCATTTGACATGGAATGCCATGTAGATGCGGAGGGACATCGCTACGATTTTGGCTTCGGAATGAACTGGAAAGGTGTAATTCAAGATGCCCGCGTTCAACAATACAAATAGCATTTTTTCGTTTCTCTCATTTAAAAACACCTCAAGGAAAATTGAGGTGTTTTTTTTGTGGCTGACCAAAATCATATTTAGTGTGAATTTCTGCCCCGACCTTTGTCCTTCCAAAAATTGTACAATTCTACGAATATGCAAAAATCAGCCGCACATACATTTCACATTCCTGTAATGGGATTGGGATTCACGATTGACACCCCGGTGAAAGTTGGGCCCTTTGGTATTTCTTCCGTCGTTTCCATCGTGGACGACCATTTAGTTGAAGAAATGCGCGAGGCCTACAGCAAAGAAAATAACCTGAATTTTACGCCGATCGCGAAAACGGAGGAGGATTTCCGTGCCAAACGCATCAGCGCCTATCTGAATTTAGTAAAGACGCTCGTACAAGATAAGACGACTAGCATTCGCAATCAGCCTTTTGAACCCGAGTCGGACATCACGCGCTATTTTGAATTATTACCCGAGAACGCGCCACAAAAAATAGCATACCAGGAGATGCTCGCGGAGACGGATGTCTGCCAAAAATTCGTCAAACAAGGCAATTTGCGCAAACATGTCCTCGCAGGTTCCATCGATGTCAACATCATGTCGAAGGTCAATAAAATCAATTACGACAAAAAAGGGAATGCGCTGGAAAAGGAATTCGCAGATGCTTTAGCGGCCTTGCGCGGTTATGCGCAAAGCGATTTGAGCTCCTCCATCATCCTATCGGCGGGTTATAACCCCATGCTCTACGGCTACATCGAGGCTTTCCCCGATTTTTTCCCAGACGCTGCAGGTAAGCTAAAAAAGAAGATCATTCTCAAAGTGAGTGATTATCGAAGTGCAGTAACGCAAGGAAAAATCTTGGCGAAAAAAGGAATCTGGGTTTCCGAATTCCGCATCGAATCGGGTTTGAATTGCGGAGGTCACGCCTTTGCCACGGATGGCTTGTTGATCGGGCCCATTTTAGAGGAATTTAAGACGAACCGACAAGCCTTAATGAGCGAGTTGTTCGAAATGTGTCAAAAAAGCTTAGCCGACAAAGGTCAAAACGTGTACCTCGAATATCCAACGATGCGCGTAACCGTGCAAGGAGGTATCGGGACACATGCGGAAGATGCCCTGCTTCAAGATCATTTTCAAACCCAAGGAACCGGTTGGGGAAGTCCCTTTTTATTGGTTCCTGAAGCGACACAAGTAGATCCATCCACGCGAAAAGCTTTAGCCGAAGCAGAGGAAAGCGATTATTACATGAGCCATGCCTCTCCGCTGGGCGTACCTTTCAACAATTTCCGAAAAAGTTCATCGGAGAAACAACGTTTGGAGCGCATCGAAAAAGGTAGACCTGGCAGTCCTTGCACCTTGGAATATTTGGCAACAAATACCGAGTTTACAGAAAAGCCGATTTGCACGGCCTCGCGGAAATACCAACATGCGAAATTGAAGCAACTCGAAGAACAAGGTTTAGCAGCAGCGGAATATCAAAAAGCCTTTGATGCAATCACGGAAAAGGTTTGCTTGTGCACAGGACTTGGGACATCGGCTTTACAAAATTTTGATATCAAACCTTCGCATCACCAACATGCCGTGGCGATCTGTCCAGGACCTAATTTGGCCTATTTTTCCGGAACCTTTTCGCTCAAAGAAATGGTAGATCACATCTACGGAAGAGCCAATATTCTCAACAACCACAATCGCCCGAACCTTTTTGTGAAGGAACTTAGCTTGTATGTCGACTACTTGAAAAAGGAAGTGGAAAAAAGCGTCGAATCCATGACAACAAAACAGGAACGCTACCTCAAAACATTCCGCGATAATTTGTTGGCCGGCGTCGCCTACTACCAAAACCTAAGCCTCCCGAGTCTACAAGACATGAAAGACGAGTTAGCCCTTTGGGAAGCTAAAATTCAAAGCCTCCCCATTCCACAAGTTGGTTAATATAAACCCCGGAAATCCGGGGTTTATTATTTTAATGGCTAATTTTAAACTTTAATTCATTCCCATGCATAAGCTTAGTCTATACCTCCTCTTATCTTGTATTTCCTTTTTCGCGTTTAGTCAAGACACAACCCAAATTGTTCATGCGGATCGACGCAATTCCGCTTCCCAACAAGCCAAACCCTATGTCATTTTAATCTCCGCTGATGGATTTCGATCAGACTTTTCGGTGAAATATGGCGCTACATTTTTACAGAGTCGGGAGGCTCAAGGAATCAAGGCCAATGCGATGATTCCGTCCTATCCAACATTAACTTTCCCAAACCACTATAGCATCGTAACCGGTCTATACCCTGCGCATCACGGCTTGGTCGACAATCGTTATTTCGATGTGAATTCGGGAAAGGAATACAACATGGGAAACAAAAAGATGGTGGCCGAAGGAAAATGGTACGGCGGAACACCGCTTTGGGTACTGGCAGAGCAACAAGGCATGTTAAGTGCTAGTTTTTACTGGGTGGCATCTGAGGCGGACATTCAAGGAATTCGACCAACTTATTTATACACCTACAACGAAAACATTCCGATCGAGCAGCGTATTCAAGCGGTGAAAAATTGGTTATCCTTACCAGCCGAAAAACGCCCGCACTTGATTACTTTTTACTTTCCGCAGGTAGACCATGATGCACATGAGTTTGGCCCCGAAGACCCTCGCGTGGGTGATGCCGTTCATTTTGTGGATGAAAGCATTGCAAAATTACAAGCGGCCTTAGATCCATTGAAATTACCCATCAATTATGTGTTTGTTTCGGATCATGGTATGACCACAGTAGATACCGAGCACACCTTAGGGAAACCAGCCGCTTTAGATACCGCGGCATTTAAAGTTCCATCTGGCGACGCTTTGTTGCATGTGTATACCAAAATTCAAGCAGCCGTACCGAGCACGCTTGCAACACTCAAGCAGAACTCAAGCTTTAAAACCTATTTGATGGACGAAACTCCGGCACACTGGCATTACCGCAAATCGGATGACCGATTTAATCGCTTG
>CALLKB010000177.1 GCA_938008575.1 uncultured Cytophagaceae bacterium
AACAAATCATTATTCACCTGGTCATTTACCGGGTAATAAGGCTCCGTCACATCCGCCTTGTAAGGCTCCGGATATTCGTAACTAATCCAGGTACTCGGTGTTTCGTTGAACTCAAAATGCTTATGCTCAATAATACGCGTATAGGGAATTTCTTCTTCCGTATAATTCATCACCGCAACACCCTGGTGATTTGGATAATCATGTTTGACATGATCAAAACGCGTTGTTTTATATTCTAATTCGCCGTGTTGATAATTGAAATAGGAGTCGATTGGACCGGTGTAAATGACCTTATTTGCCATCGCATTAAAGGTTGATTTATCTGCCAAATAATCCACGCCTAAACGCACCTCAATGCCCTCCAATAGTTTTTCGAATATCTGCGTGTAGCCTCCTTCCGGAATGCCTTGATAGCGGTCGTTGAAATAATTCGTATCAAAAGTAAAACGTACCGGTAAGCGCTTGATGATTTCCTTTGGTAGCTCCTTCGGGTCCTTCATCCATTGTTTGGCGGTATAGCCCTTGATGAGTTTTTCGTAGATGTCTTTGCCGACCAACTTAATCGCTTGCTCTTCCAAATTTTGAGGTTCGCCTTGGATATCTTTTCCCTGTTCGGCAATAATTTGTTGGGCCTCTGCCGGCGTGTTTACATTCCACAACTGGTTGAAGGTCCACATATTAAACGGCAAAGCGAATAATTCCCCTTTGTAATTGGCAATCGGCCGATTCGTGTAATGGTTGAATTTGGCATATTGATTAATCCATGTCCAAACCTTTTCATTCGAAGTATGGAAAATATGCGCCCCATATACGTGCAAATGAATATCATCGCGCTTTTCTGTATAGCAATTTCCCCCAATGTGATCACGCTTCTCAATAACTAAACACGAATAGCCCTGATTCGTCAATTCTCTCGCACAGATACTGCCGAAAAAGCCGGCGCCAACAATCAGGAAATCATAGGGTTTTTGCATGAGCAAGCGTTTATTTGGGCTGTAAATTTAGCTATTTTTCACAAGCCTTTTCTAAATCAGCGATGATGAATTTTGACATTTGTAGAAAGGCGTATGTTGCTTTGGGTGCGGTCTCTGGATCCGACATGAATTTTCCCAAACTACTCGGGACTACCTGCCATGAAATGCCATATTTATCCTTCAGCCAACCACATTTCCCGGGAGAACCTCCGTCAGTCAGATGATCCCAGAAATAATCAATTTCCTCTTGTGTATCCACAACGATGACTTGCGAAACCCCTTCCGAAAACGAAAATGCATGCATGTGCGAACTATCCATCGCCCCGAATGTCTGCTTATTTAACTCAAATTGAGCATAACTTAAATGTCTCGCAACATCCGCGCCACCTTCCCCATAGGGACTTAGGTGAACGGTTTTGGAGTCCGGAAAAATCGACGTGTAATAGGCAATGGCCTCCGCCGCCTTCCCATTATTATCTCCCGTAAACATCATGCTGGGATATACCTTATCGCCGCTGACATGGTCTAGCATCAATTGCCAGTTCACGCCAAATTTGTCGGCAACCCAGCCGTATTTGCTACTCCAAGGATAGGTATTTAAAGGCATCATGATGTTGCCTCCCTCAATGAGTTGCGCCCAAATTCGATCAATTTCTGCCTCATTGGCTGCATTATAGAAAAAGGAAATCGATGGATTAATTTTATACTCAGGCCCGCCATTCAGATGCATGAAGCGTTTTCCGGCGAGTGAGTAATTCACGGTAAATGGATTTTCGGAAATCAATTGGATATCGGGAAAGACCGATTCATAAAAGGTAAATGCGTCTTTGGCTTGTTTATCAAACCACAAACAAGTCATGATGGGATGGTTCATATGGATTTTGCTTTAAAACTCCAGGTAAATATAAATTCGGCGACAATGACGCCTTCTAAATTTTTGCCAATGGCCTTGGATGTCAACTTCACTCCTTCGCCCGTTCTGACTGTTTCGTCCACGGCAGCTTCCATGGCTCTGCCATCTTCGCAAGTGAAAAAGATGGTTCCCGTCGCTTTTTTGACGAAGGTGGCTTCTACCTTTTCCACCAACATACTCACAGCCGGTTTCCGGTTGTGCACTTGTGCATACGCGAGCATTCCGCTACTCATTTCAGCCGCCATTGCTTCTACCGCGAAATACATGGAACGGAAGGGGTTTTGATTAAACCAAGATAATTTAACCCGAACAGTGCAGGATTCTTCATCAAAATGATGAATGTTTAAACCCGACCAGAAAGCCGCGGACAAATTTTTGAAGATAAAAAACTTGAATAATACAGGCGTAGTAATGATGCGTTTAAATGCGCCGAAATTAGGATTCATAGCTTCGTGTTTAGGACGATAAATGTAGGTCTTTTCGTTGCATTTTAAAAATGATTTCCCCGTTGGATTTTTGGCCAGTTTGGTCCCAACCCTTGTGACGATAAAATGCCTCCGCACGCGTTCCGGGTTCTGTTCCTAAAATCAATTCGGTTTGTCCCGCTGCGAAATAGGCAACAACCATCGTATCATGTAAGCCCGACCCAATTCCCTTTCCTTCGAAATCAGGGTCAACAAAAAGGGCCCAAACTTCGCCTGCGTCTACATCCACAATCGCAAAACCCATTATCTGATCGGAATCCTCACATACCCAAGCGGCTCCCTCTTTCATTAAATATGGGATGTAGTCGGATTCTTGAACAGCCAATGGATTAGTCAAAACGTTTTCCTTCACAGCCATGCGAATGCGGTGCATGGCAGGAATATCCGTGACGACAGCTTCTCTAATAAACATAGGGGATGAGGGATTTTACTTGTTGGGAATACTTCAGATAAGATTCACCATATCGTTCGCGTAATTTTTGCTCCTCCAATCTGCTACCTATCCAGATGTAGGCATAGCTGATGATGAGTATGGTCAACATATTGCTAGATGGGAAAAGTAGGTAAAGTCCTGCGATGAAAATAATTGTTCCAAAATACAGCGGATGTCGGACATAACGATACATCCCAGAGACAACTAATGTCGTCTGTTTTTCGGGTTCAAGTCCTAAAAATTCCCTTAGGTTAAACGCGCGGAAAGCGAGTATAATCAAGATGAATCCCGTGACGCTAAGGGTCATTCCCAGATAGATGTTTAGGGCTTGTGAAGCTTTTGGCAGGCTAAGTACGAGTAATATGCCTAAGCCCAGCATGGCGATGATATTGTATACGATTCGGTAATAGGCGAAAAGTTTTGGCCAGTTTTTGGAAAAATAATTCTTCACTCCTGTGCTTGCTAAAAAGCTATGGACAAAGAAATAAAAGAGCCAGGCGCAAATCAGGGGCCACTGCATATTCGTTCGAATTTTATCAAAGCTAAATCCTTTTTGAGAAAATATTCTCATGTTTGCTAAGAACCTTTTAAATTCACATGTTAAGGTAAAACCTATTTATGCAACGAAGAAAATTCATCCAATGGTCATCCTTGGTTAGTTCCCTATCTTTTTTTTCTGCCAAAGCTGAAACCAAGGCAATCGCGCAAAATGATCGAGCCTATTGGGTAAACCTGCTCGACAAAATTGCCGCCCCCATTTTGAAAAATATGTCCAAAGGGGAACTGCGCAAAAACATGATTATTGCTTACAGCCCTACCTGGGATCATCGCGCTTCAGATGTTGCCTACATGGAGGCTTTTGGCCGTTTATTGATTGGCATCGGACCTTTTTTAGCTTTGCCGGATGATGTAAGTTCGGCCACGGCGCGCGAAGAATCGAATATCCGCAAACGCATGAAGGAGCAAACATTAGCGTCCCTCAAGCATGCCGCGGATCCTTTAAGCCCTGATTATCTGTATTGGGGTTCGCCTACTTCCAAACAACCACTGGTGGATGCGGCCTTTATCGCACAAGCCTTTCTGATTGCACCTGAAGCCTTATGGGAACCGCTTTCTGCGGAGACGAAAATGAATTACATTCGGGAGTTTACGACGATCCGACAAATCACGCCTCCTAATAACAATTGGGTCCTGTTTGCCGCCACGATTGAGAGCTTTTTACTTTATATCGGGAAGCCTTTTGATGCCGCGCGCATCGATCAGGCGATTGCCAAAATCCAATCTTGGTACGTAGGAGATGGCTGGTACAAGGATGGAGAGAAATTTCATTTTGATCATTACAATGGCTTCGTAATTCATCCCATGTTGATCGATGTCATGCGGGTTAATTTGGCCAAAGGGCGTTTATCTCAAGCCGATTTTGATTTAGCCTACAAGCGGATGCGTCGCTATGCGAGTTTTCAGGAACGTTACATTTCCCCCGAAGGAACATTTTTGGTGGTTGGCCGCTCGTCGACCTATCGCGTGGGGCTTTTCCAACCGCTTGCGAAACTGGCCCTAGAAAATGCCTTGCCCGAAGGCGTGAGTCTAGCGCAAGTTCGTTCGGCCTTGACGGCGGTGTTTAGGCGCGTTTTTGTTTCGTCGACCTTAGACCGAGATGGCTGGTTGACATTAGGTTTGGTGGGAGCGAATCAAGCAAATCTTGCAGATTCTTATTCCAATACGGGCAGTATGTATTTGACCTCTGCGGCCTTTTTGCCTTTGGGATTACCAGCAAATCATGCATTTTGGGCGGATCCTGATGCGGATTGGACACAGAAAAAGGCGTGGACGGGACAGGAATTTCCGAAGGATTATGCGGTCGACTATTAAGCTTCACCCCCCTTACCTTTGGCAAACCTTGGAGGATTGCCAAAGGTAGTGGTGCGGGAATAAAATCCGTACTAATAAACTGATAAAAAATATGCTACAAGAACTTATTGCCTTATACGATCGGGATTTAAAAGCCCTTCGAAAAGAGATTGAATCATATAGTGAAGAAGCCCGTATTTGGCAATTAGCAGATGGCATCAATAATCCGGGAGGAAATGTATTCTTGCATCTGATGGGTAATCTCAATACGTTTTTTGGCGCAGTTTATGCGAACACGGGCTATCTCCGCGACCGACCGTTGGAGTTCACCGCGCGAGATATCCCTCGAACGACATTATTGAAGATGTTGGATGAAATTCATCCCATCGTACTTCAGGTGTTGCGGGATTTCCCAGTGGAAAAATTAAGAGATACTTACCCGATTCGAATCTTTGATGAAGACAAAACGAACGGTTATATTTTTATCCATTTGGAGACACACTTAGCGTATCATTTAGGCCAAATAAATTACCATCGTAGGCTACTAAATACCTAAT
>CALLKB010000178.1 GCA_938008575.1 uncultured Cytophagaceae bacterium
GCAAAATCTTGGGGTGCGGGAGAACTCATATCTCAAAATTATCCTTTAATTTTGACAAACCCAACCCCTAGCTTTGGCAATCCTTGAAGGTTTGCCAAAGCTAAGTTAGCGGGAATGTTTTTTTTTGCGTTCCAACAACTTGATAATATGAAATCGACTTACTTATTTTTTGCCATTTTATTCTGCTCGTTAAGTTTTAATTGCCTTGCGCAAGACCCGGTTGTCATTGCTGAAGAAGGCGCGAAAGGCGATCTGGATGTGGAGCAGGATGTAAGTGAATTAAGTTTTCGGGAGCGTTTGCATTTTGGCGGTGGAATTTCGGGTCTGAGTTTTGGAAATCCTACGAGTATCGGTATTTCACCCATGGCTGGTTACATGGCCACGAATACAACAATTATAGGGGTGGGAATGACCTATCAGTATTTTGCTTATCGTGGTTATGCGGCATCTAATTTAATCGGGGAGCGGATTTTTGTTCGTCAATACGTTCCTGCTTTGTCGGCACTTTTAGGCCAAAGTTTTCTTACGGCACAGGTGGAAAATTTCAGCGATATAACAAATCCTAGCTATGCATATTCTAATCCGGTTTTGGTGGGAATCGGGATTGGATCCAAGATTGGGATTAATTTAAATGTGATGTATGATTTGAATTATTCTGCGACAAAAGCGTCTCCTTATGGCTCTGCCTTAGTTGTCCAAGTAGGTGGATTTTTCTTTTAAATTTTTCAAAACAATTTGGCCTAAAATATTGTCTTAGTATTCGACGATTATCAACAAGAAATTCTTAATTTCGAATTCATTTATTATTCACATGTCAAAAGCACTTTTACCTGAACCTCTTTTAGTTGAGGACCCAAATCGTTTCGTTTTATTCCCGATCAAGCACGATGATATCTGGAGGTTTTACAAGCAATCGCAAGCGTCATTTTGGACTGCTGAAGAGATTGATTTACAACAAGATTTGTCGGATTGGAAGAAGTTAAATGATGGAGAACGTCATTTCATTTCACACGTTTTAGCCTTTTTTGCAGCCTCTGATGGGATTGTAAATGAGAACTTGGCGAATAATTTCTTGAAAGAAGTTCAATATGCGGAGGCTAAGTGTTTCTATGGTTTCCAAATCATGATGGAAAACATTCACTCAGAAACTTATTCTTTGTTGATCGATACATACATTCAAGATCCTAAAGAAAAAGATCGTTTGTTGCGTGCCATCGAGACGATTGATTGTGTGAAGAAAAAAGCGGATTGGGCTTTGAAGTGGATTGAGAGCGATAGCTTCGTTGAGCGTTTGATTTCATTCGCAGCGGTTGAAGGTATTTTCTTCTCAGGTTCATTCTGTTCGATTTTCTGGTTGAAGAAACGTGGTTTGATGCCAGGCTTATCATTCTCAAACGAGTTGATTTCGCGTGACGAAGGATTACACTGTGATTTCGCTTGTTTATTGTATGCGGATCACATCAAAAATAAAATTTCCCAAGAGCGTATTTACGAGATTATCCTAAATGCGGTAGAAATTGAGAAAGAATTCGTAACCGTAGCTTTGCCAGTTTCATTGATTGGTATGAACGCAGAATTGATGTGTCAATACATTGAATTTGTGGCTGACCGTTTATTGGTTTCTTTAGGTTGCCAAAAGAATTACAACGCAACCAATCCATTTGATTTCATGGAGATGATCTCCTTGCAAGGAAAGACCAATTTCTTCGAAAAGCGTGTGGCAGAATATCAAAAATCAGGTGTTATGGCTGATAAAGATTCGATGTCCTTCTCCATGGACGAAGATTTCTAGACTTAATTATGATACAAGGAAAAGCCCGGCAGAAATGTTGGGCTTTTTTTATGGGATTCGCTCTACCAACATCGGTACGACCAGTCCAATAATGATGCCTGAAATCACATAGACATAATGGATGCGTTTGATGCGTGTAAAGCTGTTTAGTACGCTAGTTAAGATTAAAATGAGTGATACAATAATTAATTGGCCACATTCGAGACCAATGTTGAAGGCCAACAAAGGAGTGAAAATGCTGGATTCTTGACCGAGCAAACTTTGCAGGTAATTAGAGAATCCTAGTCCGTGGATAAGTCCGAAAAACAAGACGGTATAATAAGGGATTTTAGATGAGTTGGTTTTCCTCTGATCCTTGAAGTTTAGATTTTGGATGGCTGAAAGGAAAATCGTGCAAGGAATGAGGAATTCGATCCAAGTAGGGTTTGTTGTAATCCAACCTATCGTAGCGAGTGCCAGTGTTATGGAATGTCCAAGGGTGAAAGCCGTCACGAGCCACAAAACATGTTTGATATCAGACCAGGTGAATATGCAGGTGATGGCTAAGATAAACAATAAATGATCGAAGGCTTGCCAATTGAGAATATGCTGAAATCCAAGTTGTAGATACGTTTGGAAGATAGACATGGTTGAGGTTTAGTTCGTGCAATTTATTTAATTGTTCATAAAATTTTGAGTAGTTGGCTGATTATTATGACTTTAATTTAAAATTTAGCACATGAAAAATAGCATCTTAACCCTGGTATTAGTTTGCCTTTCCCTCTTCGTTTTTGCGCAAAAGCCAACAGTTGAATCTCTAAAAGATGCCGAATTAGGCCGATTTAAAGTGATGATTGCCAAAGACCGTGCTGGCCTAGAAGCCGTATTGCACAAAGATTTAGTTTATCACCATTCCGGAGGAAATACAGATAATAAAGAATCCTATATCGCTTCTATATTCTCTGGAAAATCGAGCTACGTTTCTATTCAAGCTGCTGAAATGCAAACGCGCGTTTATGGTAAAACGGGTATTAATACGGGAGTGATCAATTTGGTAAACCTAAATGCCGATGGGAAAGAAACTCCGGTAAAAATACGATTTACGGATGTTTTTGTTTTTGAGTCGGGGCGCTGGCAAATGGTTTCGTGGCAATCGACGAAATTAGCCAACTAATTCTGCTACAAAATTTTCGATTTCCGAATAAATTAAGCTAAGCTCTTCATTGCTAATGCAGTAAGGAGCTAGGATGTATAAGGTATTGCCGAGGGGTCTCATGAGGACCCCTTTTTTAATGAAATACTGATAAGCACGATCCCGGATGGAATGCATATATCCATTGGATTCACCTACCGCAAGCTCAAAAGCGATGATTGTTCCTTGGATGCGTATATGTTGAATGACGGAATGGCCTTCCTGTGTTAATTTCCAAGCGCGGTGACTCGCCTCAATGCGGGCAATATTTTCCCAGGTTTCCGATTGCTCCATTAAATCCATGCTGGCCAACGCTGCTGCACAAGCCATGGGATTCGCCGTAAAAGAATGGCTATGGAAAAGTGTTTTCTTCCTGTCGTCGGACAAAAAGGTATCAAATAATTCGTTCGAACAAGTCGTGATTCCCATCGCCATCATACCACCAGTGAGGCCTTTGGAGAAACATGCAATATCTGGTTTATGGGTCAAGTAATCCATGGCGAACCATTTTCCCGTCCGACCGAAACCCGTCATGATTTCATCGGCAATGCAGAGTATTTGGTTTTCATGCGCCATCGAAATCAATGCATCCAATGTTTCGGGCGCATACATTTTCATGCCGCCAGCTCCTTGAATTAAGGGTTCAAAAATGAAGGCCGCATATTCATTCGCTTGATTCATTTTCTCGCGCATTGCGGCGATGCAAGCATCCGCGGCACAAGGGCTTGGCAGAAATTCGACCTCGAACAACATGTCCTGAAAAGGCGCATTAAAGGCACTGGGAGACCCCAAACTCATGGCTCCAAAAGTATCTCCATGGTAGGCATCTTCGAAGGCAATGATTTTGCGCTTTTGTGTTTGAGCTTGATTATGGAAAAATTGCAAGGCCATTTTGATCCCCACCTCCACGGCTGTGCTACCATTGTCCGAGAAAAAAACCTTTTGGAAATTATCAGGCAAATGCCCCAATAATCGCTCGGATAATTGAATTGCTGGTTCGTGCGTGAAGCCTGCAAAAATCACCTGCTCTAATTTGAGCGCCTGTTCGTATATTTTTTGTGCCAAATACGGATGTCCATGGCCATGAATATTCACCCACCAGGACGAAATCGCATCGATGTATTTTTTTCCTTCCGCATCATAAAGATAGACTCCTTTCCCATGCGTGATCGGAATCGAAATGGGTTCGATTTGATGCTGGGTAAAGGGATGCCAAATAACCGCGGCATCTCGTTGGGATAAATTAGCGTTGGAATGATTCGGCATAATGCGCAATAATGCTAGAGTTAATTTCTTTTTCTTCGTTGACACGTAACAAAACAGGTAAGCCCGTGTGTTTCACAATAAACGCTTCTCCAGATGCATTTGTTTGGCCATTGAAGATAATTCCGGCCATCGGAATGTTTCGGGATTTTAAAATTTCGTAGGTCAACAGCGTATGATTGATGCTTCCCAAATAGTTTTTACTCACTAAAATAACGGGAAGACCTAAATGCTGAATTAAGTCAAGATTGGTTTGTTGGTCGTTTAGCGGCACCATGATTCCGCCGGCTAATTCAACTACTAAATTTTGTGCTGTCTCTGGTACATGAAAAGCATTTAGTTCAATGCGAATTCCATCCAATTCTGCTGCGGTATGTGGCGAAAGGGGATTTTGTAGTTCATAAGTAGACGCAAAAACATGTGTCCCCGGTACCCATTGTTGGACCCAATACGCATCTCCATCATTCAAATTTCCTGCTTGCACGGGTTTCCAATAATCTGCTTGCAAAGCTTTCGTGACGATGGCTGAGCAGACGGTTTTGCCAATCTCTGTACCGATTCCGGCGATAATGTATTGCTTAGGCATTGGATTCAAGTGTTTGAATGAGTTTTTGCATCTCGGTACGTGAAGAGTTCGCCGTTAGGGTTATGCGAATTCGTTCTTTTCCTTTCGGGACCGTAGGGAAAACGATGGGTTTTACGGCAAAACCTGCGGCTTGAGCTTTGGCAGCTTTCGCACGCACCGCTTCATTGCCTGTGACAAAAAAGGTTTGAATGGCGGTATGACTGTCGCCCCAATGTTCCGAAGTTTGTAAATTTTTAAAATAAATGATATTGTCGTATAGCGCTTTTCGTTGTTCATCTGCTTTTCCAACAAAGTCCATCACCGTGTTTAAACTCAACACATGATGCGGCGAAGGAGCGGTTGAATAGATAAACGGTCGGGCAAAATTAATCAAGTAGGAGCGAAGCACCTCTGAACCCAGCACGACCGCGCCAGCATTTCCCCAGGCTTTGCCAAAGGTTAGCACCCGGGCAAAAATGGAATCCTGAATGCCTAATTCTGCACATAAACCTGCACCTTGTGGTCCATAAACTCCGCCCGCGTGGGCTTCGTCTACGATGAGTTCAAAGTTATAAGTTGATTTGAGTTCGATCAATTCTTTCAGTGGAGCGATATCGCCATCCATGGAGTAGATCGACTCGACCACCACCCATTTGATGGTTTCTCTGGGATATTGCTCCAATAAATGAATTAAATCATTTAGGTCATTATGTTTAAAGATGCGTCGTTCCGCCGGTGCCAAACGGAGGCCATCAATTAAACTCGCATGCAATAATTTATCGCAGAAGATAACATGTTCTTTTTGAGCCAAGGAAGCGATAAGCCCCAAATTTGCTTCAAACCCGGAGCTAAATAGAAGTGCTGCGGGTGCTTGATGCATTTGTGCACATGATTTTTCAAATGCTTCTATGTAGCTATGATTCCCTGAAATTAAGCGCGAACCTGTGGAGCCGTTTATCGGAGTTTCTGGATTTTGCACAGATTCCCATGTTCTAAATTCATCGGATATTTGCTTAGCTAATGCACGGTCTTTCGCGAGTCCCAGATCGGAAGAGCGTCG
>CALLKB010000179.1 GCA_938008575.1 uncultured Cytophagaceae bacterium
CAAGGGCCAAAACTTTGTCAACTCCGATGTGATTTGGCGTGGTCCCAAAGAAGAACCCAATCCCTACCACCTCGAATGGCAGCACTTCCTGGACGCCATCCGTCAGGACAAGCCCTACAACGAAGCCCGCCGCGGCGCCGAAGCCAGCCTTGTCACCGCCATGGGCCGCATGGCCTGTCACTCGGGCAAAGTCATCACCTACGATGAGGCTCTCAACTCCGAACAGGACCTCGGTGGTGAGGTCGACAAGATGACCATTAACAGTCCAGCTCCCGTTCGCGCGGACGCCAACGGCAAATACCCGATTCCCCAACCCGGAAAGACCGGCAAGCGCGAATTCTAATCGCCAAACGCTTTTTTGATCCCCAGTCCCTGAAAGGATGCTTCGGCAATCTTTCAGGGACTTTTTTTTTGATTTTATGGCGGCTTTTCCCTTAGGCATGTAACCAGGAAAATGTTGAATACCTCCTCCCGATTCAACCCAATGTCAACCTTGTCCCCTTCAAAGGAGCTTTCGAATGTGGCGCAAGCGCATGACGGCAAGAAGAACCAAGCATGCCGCTTTGCGTGCCTCGGGTATGGATCGATTTAAATGCAGTCGGCAAAAATCCACAGGAAATAAAATCTCAAAACGCTGATTCATGTCGGGGGCTTTATACAATCTTTTTGGTGAAAATGGCCAGGAGCATTTTGATTTGCCTGACGCGGATATCCGCTTGTATCATCGATTTTTTAGTGCGGAAGAAAGTGCTCAATTATCCGAAAGTTTAACAGCGGGGATTTTGTGGCAGCAAGACCAAATTCGCATGTTCGGCAAACAAATTCCTATTCCTCGCCTTAATGCATGGTATGGCGATGCCGACAAATCATATACTTATTCAGGAATTCATTTGAAGCCACATCCTTGGAACGAGGACTTGCTATTTATCAAGGAGCGAATTGAAAAAGTGGCAGAGACAAGGTTTACGAGCGTCCTATTAAATTTATATCGGTCGGGAAATGATAGCATGGG
>CALLKB010000180.1 GCA_938008575.1 uncultured Cytophagaceae bacterium
GGATACCGCACTCACATGAAACGAATTTTTCTTCTAATTTTCTCCCTGGTTTTGGCTTTTCAAGTAATGGCTCAGTCGACCGAAAAAATCTATTTTTTACTTAATGAAAGTAAAGTTGTAGACACTGATATCTACAAAAAAAATTATCCGGTCGTTCGGAATTGGTGGATGGAAGCAACTAAAGGTATTAGCTATAATCTTTCAGCACACACCTCTGAGACGGGGCGCACGTATGGAATGGTATTTGTTCGAGGAGAGGAAAATTTGGGGAAATATGTAGGCCTTCGAGCGGCACTTTCCGACAAGGCAGCGATGGAAATTAAGGCAGTTACGGATGAAAATACGTCCAATCGAATGCAGGCTATTGCGCGGTCTATTTGGGTACAAGTTCCCCAAGCATCGGTTATTGAACCTAACTTCAAAATGGAAAATTATGATTTCCGCAAGATTCACATTTTTACGGTTCCTTTCGATAAAGTCTCCGAATATGAGTCTCTGATTCAGCAATCGAATGCCTTGGACAAGTCCTTGGGTTTTAGCTATAATTACATTTTATACAAGGCAGTTGATGGCTATGCAAATAATACCTATATGCTTATTCTGCCTGACAAATCCCGTTTGGACTATTATACACATCAAACGGAGCGAAACGCTAAGCGAAAAGGAAATTCCCAATTAGCTTCATTAAATAAACGCATGGGTCAATTACGTAATATTGTACGTATCGATTACTTAAGTAGGGTCGGAATTAACTAGCTAAGCAGCGCATGAAAAATATTTATCTGCTGTTGAGTCTTTTATTAGTCAGCAGTTTATTGTTAGGGCAATCACCAGGAAAAATGAATCCAGGCCGATTGGCTCGGATCGATGCCTGGATGGAACAGGCCATTGTTGAGAAGCAATTGAATGGGGCTGTTGCCATTGTACATCGAAATAATCAATTGGTCTATCATAAGGCCTTTGGCTTGATGGATGTGACTTCCCAACATGCTATGCCAAAAGATGCCATATTTCGTATAGCCTCCCAGACAAAAGCAATTACCGCAACGGCAATTATGTTATTGTACGAGGAAGGGAAATTGTTGTTAGATGATCCTATTGAAAAGTATTTGCCTTCATTTGCAAATCCTCGGGTGATTACGAAATTTAGCCTGAAAGATACCACGTTTACGACTGAACCTGCCAAGCGCTCAGTTCGTATTCGTGATTTATTAACGCATACCTCTGGAATTGGTTATGCGCAAATCGGATCTGACACGGCGAAAGCGTTGTATGCTAAATATGGTTTGGTCGGAGGAATCGGTGTAGTTAATCCCCGAATTCGATTAGTGGATCAAATTGAAACACTAGGTAAAGTTCCACTTTTGCATCATCCGGGTGCTCGTTGGACATATGGGTTAAATATCGATGTATTGGGGCGTTTGGTCGAAGTATTAAGTGGGATGAATTTGGATGCATTTTTGCAGAAAAGGTTATTTCGGCCGCTCGGCATGAAAGATACCCATTTTTACCAACCTGAGGCTAATTGGTCTCGGATTGTACCGCTTCATTCCAATCCTTCTCAAGGAGAAATCATGAAACTACCCCTAGAAACGCCTATGCTTGGTGGGCTCTATACTGCCTATCCCCATTTTCAGGGAACCTATTACTCGGGTGGAGCGGGCCTGTCTAGTACGGCTTGGGATTATGCCCAATTTTTACAAATGCTCTTAAATGATGGGGTATTACATGGAAAACGAATTTTAGCACGCTCCAGCGTTCGTTTGATGCGAACAAACCAAATCGGTGAAATCGATTTTGAGATGGCGGGTCAGGCGGCTAATCAAAAAGTCGGTTTTGGCTTTATCATCAATACCGAAAAAGCTGCTGGGCAATCCCCGGTCTCAGTGGGTACGTATTATGGAGGTGGGGCCTTTTATTCCATTTATTGGATTGACCCCAAGGAGAAAATTACTGGCCAATTGATGATTAATATGCTACCAATGAGTCAGGTTGACGTATTGGAAAAATTTAAAGTGGCCGTTTATCAGGCCATAGAGGATTAAGATTTAGTTTTTTTTGCGTAACCGGCGGACCACAATGATGACTATGGCAATGATAGCGAATAGGATCGGGAATGACATGGCGATAAGATTTTAGTTTGAACAAATGTAAAAAATAATATGGAAGTACATCATCATGCTCATGTTCCCAAACAATGGAAAGAGTATATTACTGAGTTTGTCATGCTTTTTGCAGCAGTAACACTTGGATTTATCGCGGAGAATTACCGGGAACATCAGATTGAGAATAATCGAGCTAAGGAGTATTTAATGCTTTTTCGCGATGAAATTAAACGAAATAATGCCTCAATTGATTCCGTACTTCGACTGGCGATGCCCGTCCTACGCCGTAACGAACAACTTTATTTTAGGCTCTATTCGGACGCATCTTTGTCAAACAAGCGCATCACTGATTCCTTGGATCTGATGGTACACCGCTTTTCAAACGATAAACGAATTTTTGATCAGATGAAGAATTCAGGTTCTCTCCGTTACATCAAAGACCAAGCTTTGATCGAAGAGATTAGTAAATATGAACGTGACGCTGATTTTGCTGAATTCCGAACGTTTGATCAAGAGACATCCGCGGGAAAGTTATTTTGGGATTTTTTGGTACAAGAAATGCCTCCAGCCCTAATAATAGGTTGGTTGAACCAAGCAAATTTTGCTCAGATCATGCAGTTAAATCCCTCTTATGTGTCTATGTACCAGATGCAAAAAAAACAGATCGAAGCTGATTTGGTTCAGATTCGCTTATCTAAATCTGTGCGTCAAAAATTATTGAACTACCTGATAAACAAGTGTACGATGCAAAAACTTAGTGTGCTAAATTTAACCATCTTACAAAAAAAATCGAAACCTTTACTCGAACATATCAATCTTTACCTATCTGCAAATTAATCATATATGAAAACACTTCTTATCTTTCTCTTTTTTTCGACAAGTCTCTTCGCGCAGACTTTCCAATCGCTCGATCAATACCTGCAAAAAGAGGTTGAGGCGAAAAAACTCATCGGCGTACATGGCCTCGTTTTTCATAAAAATAAAGTTATTTACGATAAATTCTACGGAAAGCGTGATCAAGAAAATCAGATTCCCATGAGCGGGAATGAGATATATTATCTGCAGTCCATGTCCAAACCCGTTATTACGGTTGCACTCATGACACTGTACGAGCAGGGTAAATTCCAGCTCGATGACCCGGTGGAAAACTACCTGCCCGAATTCAAGAATTTACGGGTTGTCCATGATGTCAATAAAGGCATGGCGAGTGGAAATGTAGCTGCGAATAGTAAGGTGACCATTCGCCAACTCATCAGTCACACTTCCGGGATGTCGCATGGCATCACGCAGGTGAAAATGGATCGGGATATTTGGGATACTATTTTATTTGATACAAGTTTAACTACCATCCAGAAGCGAGTGGCGGCTTTGGCAAAGATTCCTTTATCTTATCAACCAGGCACGAAATGGAATTATTCCTTTGGGCCCGATGTTGCCTCCCGATTAATTGAGGTCTTGTCTGGCCAAACAACGGATGCATATCTCAAGAAGACCATTTTCCAACCCTTGGGTATCAAGGAAATGGGCTATAACCTGAATCCGGAGCAGCAAAAGCGTGCCATGATTCTCTATGAATTTCAACATGGCAAGAACTTAGTCCGCGCTAACATGCAACCTCAAAGTTCTGGTGTGACCGTTTTTGCCGGAGTAAATGCCTTATGGGGTACGATGCAAGACTACTTGACTTTCGCCAAAATGCTGTATCATGAGGGTGAATTAAACGGGAAGCGCATCCTGAAAAAAGAAACGTTGGATTTGATGCGGACAGACGTGACGTCTGAAATTAATCGCAAGCCGGATCAAAGCTCACAGATTTATAAAATAGCCAACGGGATTTCATTGGACGAAGATGGGAGTACGAACTTAGAACCAGGTTATGGATTCGGTTTGGGATTTGGGATTTTAGTTAATCCAGCGGCGGCCAATAAAACGAATGTCTCAGCCGGTGAATATTTCTGGAGCGGAGCGAACTCCACCCACTTTTTTGTTAATCCAAAGGATGATGTTATTGGTATTTTCATGACGCAAATTGGGGCTTTAACCACTCCGAATCCCTATCAGTTTTATTTTGGGGACGAATTTCGAAAGGGGGTATATGCGGGAATTAAAAAGACTGAAACGAAAGTCGTGAGCTTAGAGCCTGTTAAGGCAGCCGAAGTGA
>CALLKB010000181.1 GCA_938008575.1 uncultured Cytophagaceae bacterium
TACGAGATAGTACAAGGTGACTGGAGTTCAGACGTGTGCTCTTCCGATCTGTGAATGAAGGCGTTATATTCGTGGCCGGGACGGATCGGGAAATTCAAGTTGGCTCGATCGATTGTCACCCATAATTTCTCAGTTCCCCAGATATCGACAAAGGCATCGTAGACCCGTTGCATTTGTCGGTTGTTCCAAAGATGCTGGTTGTTATAACATTCCACCATTCCTGTGTTCGCCAATTCCTTCATTTTCATCTCCGCGCGGGGAGGAGCATACCAGGTCGTGGGATCATTCGGATCTTTTTCCTCGAACTCCCACAGGAATTGCGCAGTGGCCAGCGCCTGTTCTCTCGGAACAGCCTGCTTGATCACATCATAGCCATTGTGTTTCCAAAATGCCCAATCCTCCTCGCTCAAGACGCGAAGGGCTTCTCCGTTCAAGCGATTATTGAGCGATAATTGGCTGCTTTTGGCTGTCGATGGGTTTCCCGGAATGTCGTAATGCGCATTGTTCGGGATCATGGTTTCGTTTTGCATAAGTGATAAGGTTTTGATAAGACAAATCTCGGATAATTTAGGAGCAAGTATGCATGCGCTATTGATAATTTTTTGAACGGTATTGATATTTTTTGAACATATGTGGAAAAAATGTGGATATTTGGGTCAATGAAATTAAAACTCGAACAAATTCATCCCGATACAGATAGCTCGTTTCGCTTGTTGCTCACGCCGCAATTGAATGAGGTGTTCTATTGGCATTTTCACCCCGAAATCGAATTGGTCTATGTGGAAGCGGAACGCGGAATACGGCACATTGGCGATCATGTTTCGACCTATTATGGATCGGATTTAGCATTAATTGGTTCGAATATCCCGCATTTGAATTTTGATTACGGCGCCAAAACACGCGTGGAAACCGTCGTGATCCAATTTCCTCCTGATTATTTTCAAATCCGCATGGGGCAGGTTCCTGAAATGCAAAAAGTTCGAGCATTGATGGAGCGGGCTAATTCGGGATTAGCCTTTGATGGCGAAACGAAACGCTTGGTCGGGGAACGCATGAAGTTGATTCCAACGTTGAGTCGTTTTGATCAATTTGTCGAGTTATTGCATATTTTTCAATTGTTAGCGGAAAGTGAAACGGCGATTTCGTTGCGCGTTCGGCCGATTGCGAGCCAACAAGTTTTGAAACAACAGGAGCGGATGGCGCGGGTATATCAATATGTGGAGAAACATTTTCAGGACAAGATTAATACGGAACTGATTGCCGAGGAATTGAGTCTAACGGTTCCGGCTTTTTGTCGCTACATCAAGAAAACGACTTTGCTAACCTACACGGATTTTGTCAATCAATACCGGATCAATTATTCGAAACAGCTATTGTTACAAGACAAACCCATCAGCATTTGTTGCTATGAATCGGGATTTGAAAACCTGTCTTATTTCAATCGGGTGTTTAAAAAGCAGTTGGGGATGTCGCCATCCCAGTTTAAAAAGCAAGGCAGGCTTGACCATTGATGGAAGAATTCGGCCATTGATAAATTTACAGGCGAATTTGTCTCGAAGATTCGTAGTTTTGTCGCTTAAATGTTTTTAATTTCAATCGGCTGTTGAAATTTGGAACGTCGTTATACTAACCACCAAAATATGTTAATCAAAAAAACCTTCAGCGGTTTACTGCTTTCCCTTCTTACTTCTCTTTCAATTTTTGCCCAATCTCCTTTTTCCATTCAAGGGAAATTACACGATAAACAGGCGCCCGTAGAATTTGCAAATGTGCTTTTGTATGCACAATCCGATACAGTCAAATTGCTTAAAAGTGCCGTTTCTGATAGTTTAGGTCAATTCAAATTGACAGCTTCCAACGGTAACTACCTGATCAAATTTCAAATGATGGGTTATGAACCCAAACGTATAGCGTTCCGCGTTCAAGAAAATACAGATTTGGGAACGACGATGCTGACAGAGGATAATCGCTTACTCGCTTCCGTAGAAGTTGTTTCCCAAAAAGAGCTCGTTCAAAAAACCACGCAAGGTTTTATCATCAAAGCCAAAGATAATTTGACACAAGCCGGCGGTTCCGCGACGGATTTATTGAAGTCGGTACCCACTGTTGTTGTGGATGCAGATGGAGCAATTACCGTTCGTGGAAAAGGTCCGCTGATTTTAATTAATGGTCGGACATCCGGCATTTCGTCTACGGATTTAATTCCAGCGAGTAGCGTGGAAAGTGTCGAAATCATCAACAATCCTTCTGCGCAATATGATGCGGATTCCGAAGGTGGGATTATCAATATTAAGTTGAAGAAAGTGACGACGGGCGGGACGAATGCGATGGCTTCCATCGGGGGTGGCATGGGTGCAAAGGCAAGGGGAAGCTCTGCGTTTAGCATTAATCACCAGTCGGGGAAATGGAACATCGGCTTGAATTACGACATGAAATATTCAGAACGTACCCGTGCGGCGAATACGACGCGGACGAGTTTTAATCAGCCTTTGAATTATTTATTGACGCAAGGCCGTCAGGATAATCGGACGGAGCAAACGCAAAATCTTAAATTGAACATTGACTATGCGGCATCGGATCGCGATGTGATTAACCTGGAGTTTATTGGAAATTTGGAAGGACAAGATAATGACGAGACTTTGACTTCGCGTTTCGCTTCGCAGTGGGGCTCGTTTACGTCGCGTAATCGCCGGGAATCTTTTGAGGTAGAAAAGGCCCTTGTTGGGGAATTCGCCATTACTTATGCACATCAATTTGCAAGCAAGGGTGAGAAAATTGTTTGGAATGCGAGCACGTCGATTGGGAAAGAAAATCAGGATACGGACATCATCACGAATGCACAAAACGAATCGGGTTCAGCCTTAGGGATTCCCTTCATGCAGCGGACTTACAGTTATCAAAAACCGCAAACAACGAATCTTAAAGTGGATTATGTGAAACCGCTTTCAGAAAAAGTAAAACTTGAAACGGGGTATAAAGGTATTATTCGTTCCACGAATATTGATTACCAAAATCAGACTTTGCTTAGAGGCAATTATGTAAAAAATGCGGCCTTAAGTAATGTGTTTGATTTTCAGGAACAGGTGCATGCGGCCTATGTGCAAATCAAATCGGAGCCAAGTAAGGCTTGGAAATACGATATCGGTTTGCGTGCGGAACAGGTGAATAATTCGGGATCTTCGGTTTCCAATTCAAGTATTTCATTCCAGCGGAATTATTTTAATTTGTTCCCTACGGCCAATTTGGCCTATTTTATGAATCCTTCGGATTTTGTGAAATTCAGCTATAGCCGACGAATTAACCGTCCCGGTTTGGGCGAATTAAATCCGATGATGGACATTACAGATTCGCTGAATCAACATGGTGGAAATCCTTATTTGAAACCGGAATTAGTGCATGTGATGGAGTTAGGGTATAACAAAGAAGGGGACGGCTGGAGTCTATCAAGCAGTGCATTTTATCGATTATCGAATAATGTAATTCGGACGGTGATTGAGATGAAACCGAATGGGGTCGCGATCACTACGCCACAGAATATTGGGAATGCATCGACAGTGGGAATTGAGGAGATTTTTAATTGGTTCCCGACGAAGTTTTGGTCGGTGAATACGAGCGTTTCCCTTTTTAATCAAAAATTGAGCGGGAGTGCAGGCAATACGGATGTGGCCAACGACGTGTTTAGTTGGTACACGAAAGTTGTGAATAATTTTAACCTTTCGAAGAATACGAAACTACAGGTCTTTGGAGCCTACAATGCTCCTACGGCCATGGCTCAGGGAACGAGAAAGGCCGTATATAATGTAGACCTGGGTTTTCAGACCAAAATTTTACATGGCAAAGGCGGTCTAGGCATTGTGCTTAGTGACGTATTTAACATGCAAAGTACAGGCTGGAATATCAGCGCTCCATCGGATTTCAATTTAGTTCGAACGATGAAAGTGGATACGCGTGCTGTTTTCATCACCTTCGCCTATTCTTTCGCGAACATCTTTAAAGAGTCCTTGCTCGAGAATCAATTTTCGAATGATTAAGGCTTAATTTCGATCTCGAAGGGTCCAGTTGGCAAAGCGGTTTCATTTGTTAAATTGGCTCCTTCGGGATTATCTGCCCAAGCATATCGCACGAAATAGGGTTCACTTATTTCATCGGAAGAAACGATGACTTTGTTGTTTTCGATGGAGGCTTTGGCCCAAACAAATTTGCGGTCTTTCCCTGCGATGGCGAAATATTGCAATTCGTTTTCAGCGCTTTTGTCGATATTCAATAGACCTCCATCAGGGTTAAATTCCAATTCAATTTTGTTTTCCTTTCTTGTCGCCTTTGCAATTTGCGGCCCTGCGGGCTCCTGGGTCACAGCGTCAGCAAAGCGTTCACCCAAAGGCTTTTTGCGCAAAGGATGAATGTCATTCCATTCGCCGAGGTCAAGTGCTACGACCATTTTGCTGTTGGGAATTTCCGCTTCCGCCTTTCGTTGCGCTTCGCGCAATTGTGCCCAATTGCTTTCAACCGGAAGAAATTGTCGGTCGCCAAAACCCGGCAATTGCGCATAGATAAACGGCAATTCGGGCTGTTGGAACTTCGCGCGCCAATTTGCTGCCAAAGCCTTTAATAGATCTTTATAGTCTTGGGCTTTGCTGGTATTGGATTCCCCTTGATACCACAAGATTCCACGTAAGCTATATGGAACAAGCGGCGCAATCATGCCATTATACAGTGCCGTTGGGCTATACATTTGTGCTGTGGAAACAACGGGATTGGGGTTCCAAACCGAACCCACTTTATATTGCCATGGACCCATCAGCGAAAGGGATTCGTTGCTTAATTGCAATTCATAGCGTTTGTCGGGAACAAAGCCTCCTTTTCCTGCTTGATTGCTCACGCGGATAACGAGGATGTTTTTCCCTGGATGCAAAATACCTGGTTTGACTTCGTAGCGACGGGGTGGATATTGGTAGGTGATATTCCCGATTCGTGTGCCATTGACATACATTTCATCGGCATCCACAATCCGACCCATGAAGATTTTGGCAGGTTGATTTACTTGCTCAGCAGTCAGTTCGATTTCTTTGCGGAACCACACCACGCCATTGAGATTCCCGAGTCCTTGATCTTCCCAAAATCCAGGAATGAAGTAGTTTTTCCAGCCTTGCGGCTGGTAATTTGTTTCGAACCATTTTACGGATTCGGTTAATCCTTTGTCGGGCAATGATTTGGTTACCGCCGCGGCTTGGACGCGTGTGGTATCCTGCGCGTAGGCTGGGAATTGTTTCAATTGGTCTAGGCTCAACCACGATTCGATGGGCGAGCCGCCCACGCTGGCATTAATGATGCCGATGGGTATGTGGTTTTTTTCGAATTGTTTTTGGGCAAAGAAATAAGTGACTGCTCCCATGCTGAGGACGCTTTGGGGATTGGTTTCCTGCCAAACGCTTTTAGGCAAATCGTTTTTTTCTTGAATCTTGCTGGAGACCGTTGGGATGAAAAAATTACGTATTTGTGGATATTGGGCCTTTTTGATTTCTTCGGCATACAATTCTTTCACACGTTCCATGGGCAAAACCATGTTGGACTGCCCCGCACACAACCACACATCGCCCCAAAGTACATTGTGAATTAGGACTTCATTGATGCGAATATCAAAAGGCCCTCCTGCCGCAAATGCAGGTAATTGCACCTTCCATTTCCCGGTTTTATCGGCCTGCGTTTTCATGATTTTGTTTCTTGCCTCGATGCGGATTTTCTCATTTGGACTGGCCCAGCCCCAGATCATCGTGGCTTTGTCGCGTTGCAGCACCATGTTATCGCCAACCAAAGCGGGGAGTTTGATTTGGCCGAATACGCATTGTGAGATGAGAATTAAAATGAGGATGTACCCATTTTTCATATTATTGTTGTTTATTTACTCCGTTAACTAAAAGGAAATTTATAAAATTCTACGTGAGCATTCGATTACTTAATCAACAAATAAACATACAATGAAACAAATTATTACAGCCCTTTTCATGGTTTTTGCTTTGTATTCTTCTGCACAAACCCCCGAAATCATTCAAACGAAGGTAATCAACTCAAATTGTCGGGTTACCTATGCCAAAGTCCAAATTGCACCAGACTCTGTTCAATATGTAGTTGATTTGGCATTTATTAGCACACGAGACTTGTGGTATCATTTGATTCTAGATGATGAGACAAAGTTTTATCGGTTTAAAAATGATCTGATCAATAAAACCTTGGAAACTACACTGACGGACAAATCGCAATATAATTCCGTTGTTCGAAAGGAATATTACATTGGAAAGCATCTAGACGATGACAATATACATATTCTTTTAACGAATAATCAAGAGCGCTGGATTCTTACGAAAGAGGTTGCCAAAGAACTTTCATTATTCATCAATAATATTCCTTACGGGAAGCAATTGTAAATATCAGTTTACCGTTCAAAATTATGATTCCCAGCCTGTACCTTTGGCAATCCTCCAAGGTTTGCCAAAGGTAAGTGGGGTGTTATTCCACGATAAATTCGTATTTCCCGCTTGCTAATTCCTGCACAAACGAATCGCTCGTTGCTTTCCATTTACGTGTTCCTTCTGTGATGCGCGCGCCCACTTTCACGGGTAAGGTCAATTGTGCCGAAGTATTTGCGGGCACTTCAAAATTATAAGTCACCCGACCGTTTTTCACTTCCCAGCCGCTGGAAATCTTTCCATACATACTGGAAATATGCCCTTTGGCATGCGTTAATACACCCGTCGGATCAGGAATCGGACGTAAATAGAAATGCTTGAATCCCGGAGAATCGATATCGCGCTGAATGCCCAACGAATGATTGTACATCCAGGCCGCCACCGCGCCGAACGAATAATGATTAAACGAATTCATGCTGTTATTTCCTCCAAATCCATTCTCCACCGTGTACGAATTCAAGCGCTCCCAAATCGTCGTCGCCCCATTCGCCACCGAATATAACCAAGATGGATAGGTCTTTTGCGTTAATAAGCGATAAGCTTCGGCATGTTGGCCATTCGCGGCTAAAGCCTCACTGATGGATGCCGTTCCAATAAATCCTGTCATCAAGGAATAGGGTGGACGCGCCACACCACCATCATCCGTATTCGAGCGCTTCACCGTCTCCACCAATCCCGCGACCGCGAATGGTTTATTCGTCGCATCGAAAATGCCTAATGCCAATGGAATGGCGTAGGAAGCTTGCGTATCGACCAACTGGCCTTTGTCGGTTTTCCCCGTAACAGCTGCAGCATTTGGTGGTCCCATCGTCGCCGCTTTTACGCCTGATTTCACCGTTTTATGCGTTGAAGCATCCATGTATATGGCATTGAATAAGGCCTTCCGAGCAGCAGCTTTTTGAGCATAATTCTTTGCATCTTCCGCAAATCCCAAAATCCCCGCAACCTTCACCATAATCTCGTAATTATAGGCCTGGTAGCTCATCCAAAATGCGGTGTTGTCATTTTTATTTCCTTCCGGGCTCAACCAATCTCCAAGTGGACCTTCATTCAAAATTCCTTCCGGGTTCTGTTTGGTCTCCAAAAAAGCCACATAACGCTTCATCGCATCGTAATGTTCAGCCAATAAAGCCTTGTCGCCATATTGCTGATAAGTCTCCCACGGAATCAAGATCGGAAGAGCGTCGTGTAGGGAAAGAGTGTCT
>CALLKB010000182.1 GCA_938008575.1 uncultured Cytophagaceae bacterium
GCATGACCTATTTCTCTCCGACAGACTTAATTATTAATCCAGATGGAAGTTCCTATCATTTGAACTTGCGTCCTGATCAAATCCCTGATACGCTTATCCTCGTGGGCGACCCAGAACGTGTTCCTGCCGTTTCCTGTTATTTCGATGAAATAAGTGAAATCGTGCATAAACGGGAATTTGTAAGCCATTTAGGACTTCTGAATGGACAGCGTATAGGTGTTTTGTCTAGTGGAATCGGGGCAGATAATGTGGAAATCGTGATGAATGAATTAGATGCATTGGTTAATATTGATTTTCAAACGCGCCAGGAAAAAAGTGAAAAACGATCGTTGAAACTTATCCGAATCGGAACTTCTGGTAGTATACAGTCTCACATTCCTGTGGATTCCATTTTAATTTCAACAGGAGCAATTGGATTTGATAATTTGGCTCAATTTTATGGATTTGATTCGAATCAGTCCATTTCTTCAGCATTATTAACTGAATGGACAAAGGCGATAGATTACCCACTCCCTCTGTATGCGGCGAAGGCTTGTGCCTCACTTTTAGCACAATTTGCCCCATTAAGTGCGTTTCATGGGATAACCTTAACTGCTCCAGGATTTTATGCTCCCCAAGGTCGTACTATCCGAATGCATTCGATTCGACCTGATTTTTTGCAAAAAGTGGCATCAGCTAAACTGGGTGATCAAGAAGTGACGAATATCGAAATGGAAACGGCAGCTTATTATGCCTTTGCTGGAGCAATGGGCCATGAAATGATTTCGTTGAATGCCATTTTAGCGAATCGGATCACGAATGAATTTTCGAAAGATCCAGCCAGACAAATTCAAAATTTGATTGAAAAAACTATAGCATTAATCGCATAACATAATCATCCATTACATAGCCATTTCCTATGTCTAACACCATTTCGCTGTCTTTGATGAAGCCTTTTTTTAGGTAAAATTCAACCGCTGAATTGTTTTTATTTACGTTTAAGTAGATGGATTGAAGGCCCATCGTTCTAGCTAGTTGGCTTATCTGCTCGATGATGAAACTACCTGCTCCTTTCTGTTTTACCGAAGGTCGAAGGTAAAGTTTGTGCAATTTACCTTCTGTTAGACTGGTCTTTTCAAAAGAACAGTAGCCGATTGCTTCATCCTCTGATGTTAAGATCGAAAAAAGGTGGATTTGGGAGCTGATTAATGTGGTATTGTACATCATGGGGATCATGTACAAGGTTTGCTCTTCTGTTAAAATATGGCCGTAGGTAGGTCTCCAGGCTTCTTCAGCAATTTCTTGGATGAAGGGGATGTCTTCGAGTGTTGCTTTACGTAAAATCATTGTCAAAATTTGTAAATTGCCATCAAAATAGCAAAATATGAAGCCACTTATTCTCATCGCAAACGACGATTCGATTTATTCCAAAGGTATCCGCGTTTTAACTGAAATCATGTCGGAGATGGGCGAAGTGGTGGTGGTGGCACCTGATACACATCAATCCGGTATGGGGCACGCGATAACCTTGGGTGAGCCTTTGCGTGTCGAGAAGACGAACGATTTTGGCGATCATATTCAATCGTATAAGTGTTCGGGAACACCTGCGGATTGTGTAAAGATAGGTAAACACCAAATTCTGAAAGGCCGCAAAATTGATTTAGTGGTTTCAGGTATCAATCATGGTTCAAATGCTTCGATTGCGGTATTGTATTCAGGAACGATGTCTGCGGCTATTGAGGCAGCTATGGAAGGTATTCCGGCTATTGGTTTTTCACTCGCAAATTTTGCACCCGACGCTGATTTCAGCGCTACAAAACACTACATCCAACAAGTTCTTGCCTTGTTTTTTCAAAATGGCATGGCTCCAAATACCTGTCTGAATGTCAATATTCCAGACCTACCACTTGATCAAATCAAAGGTATTCGAGTTGTGAAGCAAGCACATGCCTATTGGGCCGATCGTTTTGAAAAAAGACAAGATCAATATGGACGCACCTATTTTTGGCTTACCGGTGAATTCTCAGACCTCGATCAACGACCAGACACCGACTTGCATGCCTTAAAATCGGGTTATGTCAGCATCGTGCCTACGCAATTTGACCTCACAGCCTACGCACATATTCAAACTTTAAAATCCTGGGAACATGAAACAAAACCTCAATAAGTCCTTCTTTACTGGCCTGGCCATTGGCGCAATTTCGCCCTTGCTTTGCTTGCCAATTATTGTGTTCATTTTGTCTCAATCTTATGGGCAAAGTTTTCAATACTTATGGCACCAAACCCTGAGTTTTCCAGATTTTTTAAGTCGTTATCTTTCCTTAGGCTTGATCGGAAATTTAGCCTGGTTTTATTATTTTTTAAACCGCGAAAAGTACTTCCACACACGCGGCATTGTTTTTGGAATGCTGCTTTATGCACCTTTCATGGTTTACGTCAACTTTGAACACCTTTTTTAAGCGCACTTGAAAACAAAACCACACGTTTATATCCTTTGTGGGGAAGCTTCCGGCGATCTGCATGCTGCCAATTTAGTAGCTGCTTGGAAGCAATTGAATCCGGCAATTGATTTTCGTGCCTGGGGTGGTGACCGTTTACAAGCAGAAGGTGTCCAACTAGATAAGCACATCCGTGAACTCAGCTTCATGGGTTTTTGGGAAGTATTTAAAAATTTGCCGCTGATCCGCAAGCAATTCAAATCCATTCAAAACCAGTTGCTTTCGCAAAAACCAGATCTTCTTGTCTTGATAGATTATCCAGGCTTTAACTTGCGCATGGCCAAATGGGCTAAAGATCATGGTATCCGCGTTCTTTATTACATTTCTCCAACGGTTTGGGCATGGAAAGAAAATCGTGTTCATCAAATTAAAAGAGAT
>CALLKB010000183.1 GCA_938008575.1 uncultured Cytophagaceae bacterium
TTTCAACAATTGCTGGATTATATTTTGAATCTAATTCTTCAAATGGGATATTGTTTTCGCTTAGCCATTGGGTTAAGGCTAAACGCTGTTTTTTATCCTTGGGAAAGATTTGGATTCTTTTTTTCATAATCAAATGTAACGTTTTTTTGGTTTTATGAGCTAGCATTTTTGTCGTGGTTAAGGTTGTTTGACAAATGTACATGATGCCTCATTCGGGGTCAATTCGATAATCGAATTCGATGTAGTTAATCAGTATGTTGGTTAGCTGTTTGGCACAATTGTAGAGACGCGATACTTCGCGTCAATATGTTAAAAAGACGCGAGTATCGCGTCTCTACAGATTTCTTAATACTTTTTTCGTATTTTGCGTACCTAAACCCTTTTTCATGCGTCTTCGCGCAATTTCATTTCTTTTGTTGTTCAGCTTTTGCGCGAAAGCTCAGGATAAGATTGGTCCTAGCCTGGAATTAGGCATGGGCCTTACTTCCGGTACCTATACACCCTTCTGGTTACGTGCCAATCAATACGGCGCCGTTCCCACAAAAGAAAGTTATGCTACTACCGCCATTGCGCTCAGTGATTTTGTCCAAGTAAACAAACGATACAGTTGGGGGTATGGAGTTCGCGGATTGGTCAATCTAACAGAGACCCAAGCGGACGTTTTATTGCAAGAAGCCTATCTCAAGGGCAAAATGGGGATCTTTGAATTACAGGTAGGCCGAAAAAAACAAATTCAAGGCCTTGTTGACTCGACGCTCAGTTCAGGATCATATATTTGGTCGGGCAATGCACTTCCTATGCCCATGATTAATTTAGTCGTTCAGGACTATTGGGCACCCAAATTTATGAACGATGTCGTGGGTTTTAAAGGCAATTTTGCGCATGGGTGGTTTGATAACCAACGTGGCGATGTTTCAAATTTTTATTTGCATCAAAAATCATTTTATGGCCGACTGGGAAAACCCAACTGGCTCTTCAAATTCTACGGTGGGTTCAATCACCAAGTTCAATGGGCTGGTACATTGAAATATGCTGACCCGGGCAATTTCGCGGCGAAAAATGGTAAAATTGCCAGCAGTCTCAAGGATTATTTATACGTGATTACGGGCCAAAGCATGAATGTCGTTGGCAGCGATACCGCAACGTATGGAATTAATGACGGATGGAATCGCCTAGGAAATCACCTCGGTTCCGTAGACGTGGGGATGGAAGTTGATTGGAAGGAAGCTAAACTCCTTTTCTACCGACAAAGCGTTTATGAAGATGGCTCCCTATTCCATGGAAACAATATTACCGATGGTCTTCATGGAATTTCATTTACGCGTAAATCCGAGCAAGGCATTACCAAAGTCGTAGCGGAATACTTAAATACTACCTCTCAAGGCGGATCGGTATTCAATCAAACGGATGTGAATCGGGGATTGGATAATTACTTCAACAATGCGGTTTATCGAGAAGGATGGACCTATGCGGGCAAAGGCTTAGGAACACCCATGATGACCTTGGATTCTGAAACGGATTTAACAAATACAAATGGAACCTTCTATGATAATAACCGTGTCGAATCGTTTTATGTAGGAATTCAAGCCAAATTTGGTGAAAATGATTTCACATTTCGAGGGTCATTAAGCAATTCCATCGGTTGGTTTGGTATAGAAAACATCCCCGTGAAAAAGCAATATTCCTTTGGCTTGCAATGGCAACGACCTGTCCAGTTGATGGGATATGATGCGCAATTGAAGGCATCGATAGGCGCCGACAAAGGTCTTTGGAAACCGGATGTTGTCGGAG
>CALLKB010000184.1 GCA_938008575.1 uncultured Cytophagaceae bacterium
AACATGCACCATGGAAAAATTTAATGCATTTGACCACATCTACCAAGAAGGCAAAAGCACGGCAATTAAACCTTGGCTGATTGCTTTGCTGCTCATTTCTTTGGGACTCATCTTCTTGCCTTGGACGCAGAATATCCGAAGCAAAGGTCATGTCACGAGTCTCTACCAGGAGCAAAAACCGCAAAAAATCTACAGCCCTATTGCGGGTAAAATTAGCCAATGGTGGGTGAAAGAAGGAGATACCGTGCAAGCAGGTGATACATTGGCAAAAATCACTGAAATCAAAGGCGAGTACCTCGACCCGAATTTAATTGCTCGCACGCAGGAACAACTCCAAGCGAAAAAGGAATCCATGCGTTATTACGAACAAAAAGTGACGGCCACTGATGCACAAATGGACAATTTGCGTAACGCGAAAACTTACAAGCAAGAGCAATTACGCAATAAGGTCAAGCAGCTCCAACAAAAATTAGTGGGCGAAAACGCCGAATTAGTCGCAAGCCAAAACGACTACAATTTAGCCAAAGACCAATTCGAACGAAATCAAAAAATGTTCCGGGAAGGACTCATTTCGCAGACGCAATTCCAACAACGAAACGTATCCATGCAAAACGCATTGGCAAAAAAAACAGTTGCAGAAAATAAGGTCAATCAAACCCAACAAGAGATTGCGAATGCGCAGATTGAACTAAAAGGCGTGGACCAGGAATACGGCGAAAAAATCAATAAGGCGGAAAGTGATCGTTTTCAAAGTTTGAGCCAAGTGGAAAGCAACCGTGGCGATGTGGCAAAACTTGAAAACCAAGTCACCAATTACACGATTCGTAATGGGATGTACTACATCATTGCGCCGCAAGCGGGTCAAATCATCCAAGCGCAAAAATCGGGTATCGGGGAAATCATTAAAGAAGGGGAAGATTTATTGACCATCGTTCCCGACAATAATCATGTAGCCGTAGAGATTTTTGTTCGTCCGGTAGACTTGCCGCTCGTTGCATCTGGACAGGCGGTCCGACTGATATTTGATGGATACCCTGCGATCATCTTCGCAGGAGGATGGCCTGATCAGTCCTACGGAACCTTTGCCGGAAAAGTATTAACGGTGGAAAATACGATAAATGATGCTGGGCTATTTCGGGTCATAGTTGTTGAAGACCCAAGCATTAAAAAATGGCCTAGAAGACTTCGCATTGGAGCTGGTGCCCAAGGAATTGCCTTGTTAAATGACGTTCCGCTTTGGTATGAATTGTGGCGAAATATTAATGGCTTCCCGGCAGATTATTACACAGCGAAAAAGGCTAAAAAGAATGAAAAATAAAGTCCTATTCTTATTATTTGTGTGTACGGCAAGTTTTGGCCAACAAAAAACCTTGAGCTCATCCGAGTTTTGGCAAATTGTACAGAACTACCACCCGATTGTGAAGCAAACGGTCATCGAGATTAAAAAATCCGATGCGCAATTGCTGATTTCACGCGGAGCTTTTGACCCTGTTATTCAGCATTACAGCACCCAAAAGACACTGGACGGCAAAAACTACATCGATTACCATGCACCTGCTTTATCCATACCCACATGGTATGGCATCGAATTGAATGCTGGAATCGAAAATATTCAAGGCGCGCGATTAGACCCGAGCCAAACCATGGGACAGACAAGCTACTTGGGCATTCAAATTCCTTTGGCGAAAAACCTCGTGATGGATAAGCGCAGAGCAGCCCTCCAACAAGCTAAAATTATGCAAAAAATGGCCTTGCAAGATCAGCGCAAGGAGCTCAATGCCTTGTTGCTAGAAGCTATGGAAAGCTATTTTTCTTGGCAGCGAAGCCATCAGGCCCTAATGGTTGTTGAAACGAATTACAAGAAGGCAACTGACCGACTCGCCTTTGTGAAAAAGAGTGTGGAGCTGGGTGACCGACCGGCCATCGATACCTTAGAAGCCTTGACGCAAAAACAAAGTTTTGAAAATCAGTTATATGCCAAAATACTTGAATTTAACAATGCGCGCCTAGCAGTTTCCGCATTTTTATGGTCGGCAGAAAATAACCCCGTGGACCTTCCCGAACAGGTTATCCCAGCACAAAATAACGAGGCAGGGCTGTTGGCTAACTTTGATCTTAACCTCGAAAGTCTTGTGGAAAAAGCGACGCAAAATCATCCGGAAATTAACGCTTACCGACTGAAATTGGATGCCTTGGGCATTGAGAAAAAGTTGAAATTTCAGAGCCTATTACCCAAACTAGATGTTAGTTATAACCATCTGTCAAAAGGTGGACCATCACTTTATGGAGCATCATTTTTGGAAAACAATTACAAATATGGATTGAAATTTGAGTTACCATTGCGTCTTTCAGAGGGTCGTGGAGCTTACCAACAAGCGAAATTAAAATTAGAGGAAGAGCAGCTGAATCTTAACCAAAAATCCTTGCAAGTAGCGATTAAAGTACGAAGCTATTACAAACAATTTGAAAGCCTTAAGCAGCAGATTCGAACGCAAGAAGCTGCCGTGGCAAATTACCAATCACTTGTCAGAGCCGAGGAATCGCGGTTTGAATTGGGAGAATCTTCCTTGTTTTTGATTAACAGTCGGGAAGTAAAAGCCCTAGAAGCCGCAGAAAAATTAATCGACCTGAAAACGTATTTCTTAAAAACGACGGTGAGTTTGCAAGCTTATGCGGGTATTTTGAGCGAGACTTCAGGACTTTGATTTGACCTCCGCAAAAGCTTTGTCATAATCCGTTCGTAGGGTTCCCATCACACGATCCCAGAACAAAAGATACAAGCCGTAATTCCCCGTAAAGTATTTGTGATGTTGGTTGTGCGCCACCGCGGTATTCACCCAGCGGCCTATACGCGTTGTACTGAATCCTTTGGGATATAACTCCCATCCTAGATGTCCATAAATGTTGTAAATAATGGAAAATAGGAAGAAAATCGGTACATGTGTCACATGCATCGGTATCGAAAAGTAAAACAAAATGATAATTCCATTTTCCACTATCGCTTCCAAAGGGTGAAAGGCATAGGCAGCCCAAGGTGATGGATTCGTTGATTTGTGATGAACCAAATGAACCCACTTAAAGAGTACCGGATGGTGCATCAAGCGGTGCGCCCAATAAAAATACGTATCGTGCAGTAGAAACATGATTGGAAAAGCGAGCAAGTAATAAGCCCAACCATATTCGGCGATGTCTTTGTAAATAGTGGTATGCGGCCGAATAGCGGGATTAAAAACCACAGCTGTCACGATGGCTGCGAAAATGCACATGCTTGAAAATGAATACAGCATTTCACGCAGGTAATCTTTCGATTCTGGGAAGCGCAATTGAATTTTCTTAGCCGCGATGCGATTCCTCAAGATGAAATAGCAAATAAAAAAGGCGATGCCAGCCAAGATAAAATAGCGGCTACCTACTATGCGTAAGATTTCTAGAAATTTATCACCTGAAAAATTCATCGGCCGAAATTATACAAAATCTTCCAATTATGCTATTCTGAAAAGCAAGCACAAAAAAGGGGAGCAAGCTCCCCTTTAGATGTTATTGATATTTCGCAGGATCCAGTCGGAAGAAGCGAACTGCATTATTAAACAAGATGTCTCGTTTCTGGTCGAAAGATAAATACTGCGCATTTTCAATCACCCCAATCGACGTTTCCATTAATTTAGGCCACACCATTAAATCCGTTCCATACATGATTCTTTTGCCAAATCCTGCTTGCACTAACCGACGTAAATACATGTGGATTTCCTCTAAAGGGTATGACCAAATCATTCCCGCCAAATCCACATACACATGCGAATTCGCACCCATCAAAGCAACCATTTCATCAATCATCGGATAGCCCGCGTGCATCACCCAAACTTTTAATTTTGGGTGCTTCGCTAATAAATCTTCTAACAATAAGGGATTTCCCATCGAGGCACGATACTTAGGCGAAGTTAAATTTGCCATCCCATTTCCGCCTGTTCCCATGTGAATCGCCACAGGAATATTCAAACGCTCAGCGACCTCAAAATATTTGTCCACTTTAGGGTCACTCGGCGAAATACCTTGGTATTGTAAACCAATTTCTCCTACAACCTTGTAAAATCCAGTCTTCAGCGAATCTTCAAACGCTTGAACCGTAATGCCATCTGCCGAACTAAATCCAATCGACGGAATCACGCGATCTGGTGCTGCCGCTTTTTTCCAATTGCGAATCACAGATGGATCACCTGACGCAACAATCGTCATGTTCAAACGTTGCATCGTTTTCATCAACTCCTCTTGAAATTCTTGGTCAGATTTAGCTGCTTTTAAGGAAATTGCGCCATCGCCATTCAGGAATTTGGGCATGGGTTCATTCGGATCCGTTCCGGGCATATTACTTAGAAACCAAGGCGACATATCATTCGCCATTTGCGCATTAACCTTCATCGCATGTACGTGGACATCGATAATAGGCAAATGTTTGGTTTGGGCAGCGAGCTGAAATCCACAAGCTACTAGGCAGGCAATAAAGAGTTTTTTCATGTTTTTAATCGTTAAATAGTTTAGGTGCAAAAGTCGCTAAATCATGGCGCCAAGTTAAAAACGTATGGCCGCCATCGTACGTATTCGTTTGATAATTAATGCCAAATTGGTCAAAAATAGCATTGACCGCCAAGCCATTTTCATAGGCAATGTCGCGCTGCCCGCCCATCGAAATCCAAAATAATTTAAATTGATTAATTGCCGGATTCTTGAGTTTATCCGCATATTTTTCGACCAACATTTTCCTTTGGGCCGCAAAATATCCCGTACTCAAAGGCATAACATAGCCAAACTTCTCTGGAGCAAAAATAGCCATATTCAACGCTTGTAATCCTCCCATCGAAAGGCCCGCATACGCCGTATGATTCCGATCCGATTTGACGCGGAATTTCTCTTGAACCAGCGGCATAATTTCCGTGAACATTTGCTTGTAATAAGGATCCTCATCAATGCCCGGATTCATGAAAAATCCAGTTCCCGGATGGCCCATCGGCATCACAACAAGCATGGGTTTGCATTTACCTTCGGCTAACAAATTATCTAAAATAAAATTCGCCCGACCGGCCGTTAGCCAAGACGCATCGTTGTCTCCTCCGCCATGTTGGAGATATAAAACTGGCAATTTATCTTTCATCTTCTCATATCCTGGCGGAGTGTAGACATGGAAACGCGTCGGCTTGCCAGTCACCTTTGACTGAAACCAAACTTTTTCTACGCTTCCATGTGGTACGTCACGCAACGCACAATAAGCTGATTCGGGACCATTGATTTCGAACAAATTCGAATAGCCATTTTCACCCTCTTTCAATTGCGTATTCTTCGGATCCAACGTCTTTACGCCATCCACAACAAAATCATAAGAATAGACATCCGCTACCAACGCTTCCGACGTCGTATAGGACCAAACGCCGATGTCATTTTTACTTAATTGTTTCGGGCCAAAGCTTGTTGAGAAATCCCCAGAAACCGTTACTTGGCTAGCTCTCGGGGCATAGATGCGGAAAACTACTTGTTTAGACGGCAATACTTCCGTCGATTTCAAGGTGTCATTCGGCGTAGGTGCCGGCCGAGAAGGTTGTGCCCATAAGGCTGCGCTGCTCAATAGGCAAGCGCCAAGAATCCAGTTTTTCATATTGTTTATTTTTTTCTTCCCCACCAATTCGCCAAAATCGAGGCAGTAATATTTTGCATCGAACCAAAAATCCCTGGCACCAATCCCATCGTGGCGATGTAACCCATTTTGGCGGCTATGCCTGAGGCTAAACCCGCATTTTGCAAGCCTACCTCAAAAGCAATCGTCCGCGAATCTTGCTCATTAATTCCCATCCATTTACTAATTCGGTAACCGAAAAAGTACCCTGCAATATTGTGTATTAAGACCAATACAATCAATAACCAGCCAATCGACATTAATGCTTGATGTCCCGCCGAAACCGTTAAGGCCACAATGAAAATGATCGAAGCCATGGACAAAATAGGCAAGAGTTCATCTAACCACTTCTGTTTCCCATAGGCATATTGATTGTACACCAAACCCGCTAATACCGGAAAAATGACAATCTCTGTAATGTGCCAAAACATGTCCCAAAAATCAATAGGGACCAATTGGTTCGCCAATATCTTCATCAATAAAGGCGTAAATAAGGGTGCGAGCAAGGTGGAGATCGCGGTGACGGTCACCGACAAAGCTAAATTCCCACCAGAAATAAATGCCATGACATTAGAGGCCATGCCACTTGGCGAACAACCCACCAGAATAATCCCCGCCGCAATTTCAGGCGGAAGGTCTGTAGACATCGCCAACAACAACCCGATTCCAGGCATGATCAAATAATGACAGAATATGCCGGCAAAGATGGGTTTGGGCGATTTGACAATCTCCACAAATCGGGTCAAATTCATGTGAATCCCCATGCCAAACATCGTTAAAACCAATAAGGGTGTAACGAGTTTCTTCAGCGGAAAGCCCTGGTAACTAACCATGTTTTCCGGAAACGTGAAGGCATATGTGGAAGCTGCGAAAATGAAAAATGTATAAGAAAACCCTTTTAATATGGCATGCCCTTGAAAGCCCAGCGCAAGCAAAGTAAAAAAGAAAATCAGTAAAATTGGGGCAAACGAAACACCTAAGATAAAGCAGATAGCGGATCCAATGCCCGCAAGCAATCCCAAGCCCAGACAGGCCTGACAAAGAAGGTGTTTCATGTTTAATAGGTTTATTTTGATAAAAATAGCGAAAATTAATTTTTGTCTCCACCTCCATCCCCTAACTTTAAAGAAATAAACCGTTTAACATGAAAAACTTTCGATTAATTGCCTTGGCATGTTGCCTAGGAGCCCTTTCCCCACTTAAAGCTGCCACGGTTGATAGTCTAGATGTACCTAGCAAAATCATGAACAAGGCCTACAAAGCCGCGGTCGTTTTGCCTGCATCCTATGCGAAATCCAAATCCGCCTTTCCTGTTCTTTATTTATTACACGGTGGCGGAGGCCACTTCAGCGATTGGTTGAAATTAACACCCGATAAATCACTTGTTCAAAATTTGGCCGACCAATACAACTTCATCGTGGTCATGCCAGAAGGGGAAACATTCGGTTGGTACATGGACAGCCCAGACCCATCCAGTCAGTTTGAATCCTACATTATCAAGGAAGTTTTACCAAAAATTGACGCCACCTACCGCACCGTAAAAAGCGAGAAAGGGCGTGTCATCACCGGCCTATCCATGGGTGGCCACGGAGCGATGTATTTATCTACACGCCATCCGGATTTATTCGGCGCGGCAGGAACCATGAGCGGTGCAATGGATATGAATTATACCAAATTCCGCGTGAATGAAACATTTGCCAAATCCTTGCAAGATCGCTTTGCGAAACTTTTTGGAACATCTGATACGTCGAACGATTTATTCGTCAAAAACTCCGTGGTGAATATGTCGGAGCAAATCAAAAAGAATGGCCATCCCATCATCATCGACTGCGGGGTAGACGATTTTCTGATTGACGTCAATCGCGAATTACACCGCCGATTGGTTTACAATGGTACGCCGCACGATTTTACGGAAAGACCCGGTGCTCACACATGGGATTACTGGCAAAACTCCTTGCCGAGCCATTTCTTATTTTTCCAAAAAGTTTTCAAAGCTAACGGTACATCCGTTCAATAATATGACTCAAACTACCCAAGTAGCGATTGTTACCGGTGCCGCGCGCGGCATCGGTTTAGCCACCGCACAATTATTTCAAAGCCACGGATATCGCGTTGCACTCGTTGATCGAGATGAATCCGAGGTAGTAAAAGCGGCTGCGGGAATCGAAAATTCGATTGCGATTGCTTGCGATATTTCGTCACCTGCCGACGTATCTCACATGATTGAAACCGTCATGAATTCCTTTGGTCGGATAGATGCACTCGTTAACAACGCAGGTGTGGCGGAGTTTAAACCGCTCGAAGAAACCGATTTTGACTGTTGGCGTAAAATCATGTCCACCAACCTAGATGGCGTATTTCTATGCACACAGGCAGCTATCCCAGCCTTGAAAGTGAGTCGGGGAGCCGTTGTGAACATCGGCTCCATTTCAGCTGTTCGGGCGAGTACCTTGCGCGTAGCTTATGGCACATCCAAAGCGGCGGTGGTTCACCTGACGAAGCAATTAGCCGTTGAACTAGGTGATTATGGCATTCGTGTGAATTGTGTCTCGCCGGGTCCGGTAAAAACGCAACTGGCAGCTGCCGTTCATTCCCCTGAAATCATCACGGCCTATTACAATGGCATACCCTTAAATCGATCGGCAACGGTTGGCGATATTGCTGAAACCGTCTATTTTTTATGCTCAGAAAAAGCGGGTTATGTGACGGGCCAAATGATTGCAGTCGATGGCGGATTTGATGC
>CALLKB010000185.1 GCA_938008575.1 uncultured Cytophagaceae bacterium
TGTCTAAATACTTTAATGTATACAAGCGAAATGTAATTGGCCGCTTCTTTGTTCGAATGAAGACGGGCAAATTATACATTACGCCCATTTTTGTGATTGTGGTTGTGATTGCGTTTACAGATATATTGTTCGCGGTAGATTCTATTCCTGCGATATTTTCGATTTCGAAAGATCCATACATTGTCTTCTTTAGCAATGTCTTTGCTGTGATGGGACTGCGGTCTTTGTTTTTCTTTTTATCTAGCTTGATGGGCTTGTTCCGTTTCTTGCCGATGGGCTTGGGTGTGTTGCTCAGCTTCGTCGGATTGAAGATGATTGGGCATCATTATTTGGAACAATGGGGTTTTGGAACCCTGGCTTCATTGGGTGTGATTCTGGGAATATTGTCCGTAAGCATCGGATTGAGCCTTTTATTTCCAGAGAAAAAATAATCAGTTTTTTATCAGTTTTTTCTTAGGTGGTTTCCATCTTAAAACTGATTTTTGCTAACGCTGCCGGGGTCTGAAGACCCCGGCAGCGTTTACCCCACCTCCCATTCTCGAACTAATTTCCGGTACTGCAAGGGTGTTTCGTTCATGTATTGCTTAAACTGCTTGTTGAAGTGAGACAAATTGCCAAAGCCACTCTCAAAACAAATCTCAACCATCGTCTTATTGCTCGTGCGTAATAATTCACAGGCATGTTTGATTCGGAATTCCGTCACCAAGGAAACAAAGGTTTTTTTAGTGACCTTTTTGAAATACCGACAAAATGCGGTTTCAGTCATATTAGCTAAGTGAGCCACCTCATCCAAATGTACCTCTTGGGTATAGTTAGCAATCACATAGGCATAAATTCGATTAATGCGATCAAGGTCCGTACTCGATAATTGATAGGAAATTTCATTTGTATCAATCGGTTGCGAATCTGCTCCTGAATTAGCGATCAGCTGCAAAATGTTCAACAGGGACATCAAGCGTGCAAATGGATTTAACTCCTTCAGCGCAAGCATTTCTCTAACCACACGATCTTGCGTAGGTCCTTGAATCGAGAAACCTCCACGCGATTTGTCTAATAATTGTTTGATCGTCCTACATTCTGGCTTATTAAAAAAATCCGGCCCTAGAAAATCCGCTGTAAAGTGAATAACCAAAGCCTGCGCTTGTTGGGAATCTTCCGATTCGACAAGCCAGTCTTGTCGGTGATTTTGCCAACAATGCGGTAGGTTTGATCCTAAAAGCACTAAATCCCCTCGATGGAAGTCGGCAATGTGATTGCCCACAAAACGTTTGCCCTCGCCTGCAATTATCAAGGTCAGTTCAAAGGCGGGATGGTAATGATAGGGTGCATCAAATCGATTTTGAATGACTTCTTTGATTTGAAACGAGGAATTTTCTTGGGAATCTAAATGCTCTAGGCTTGCTTTCATTTTAGCTGACAAATAAGTCGGGAAATCGTTATTAGGTAAAATTGCATTATTTTTTGCAAATATTGATGCGTTTTGTGCCAGCTATTTTTGAGAATTTTGGCACAAATCTATACCCATGTTGAACACAAATTATCCTATTCAAGCCCAACAAGTTGCTGATTTTCAGCGCGACGGTCATGTTTATTTGCCAGAACTTATTTCTCCCGAAGCTTTAAAACCCTATCGGGATTCCATCGTTCAATGGGCAGATGATTTTCGGAAAAAACAGAAACCTATGTCGGAGCGAGACACCTATGGCAAGGCATTTTTGCAAATGATGAATCTATGGGAAGAGGATCCTAACATCAAAGAATTTGTATTTGCAAAGCGTTTTGGCCAGGTTGCTGCGGATTTATTAGGGGTGGAAAAAGTCCGACTTTATCACGACCAAGCCTTATTTAAAGAAGCGGGGGGTGGGCATACGCCTTGGCATCAGGATCAATATTATTGGCCCTTGAGTAATGCGAAAACGGTTACGATGTGGATGCCTTTAGTCGATATCACAGAAGAAATGGGCATGCTAACTTTTGCCTCAGGAACACAACATGTGAAATTACCGCCGATGCCCATTTCGGATAAATCGGAAGAAACGATTGCTTCATTTGTTCGGGATCAAGGATTTCCCATCAAAGCGCAGAAAACCATGCAAGCGGGGGATGCGACATTTCACATGGGATGGACTTTGCATGCCGCACCAGGTAATCATTCAGAAACGATGCGCGAGGTGATGACGATTATCTTTATGGATGCTGATATTGAAGTGGCTGAGCCACAAAATGAAAACCAAGAGGCCGACCGTAAACGCTGGTTGGCTAGTAAGCCAGCAGGCACCCGAGCAGACTCTTGGTTAAATCCGATTATAAATTAGGGCAATCGCACTTTTTGGGTCTCTTTTTGAATAGTCCCCAAAGAAAGCCTTTTTTCTTCTTGTAGACCTTTGGTTTAGAATAGCTAAACACGGTCACATGCGCGGATGCCTGATAAATAGGCCCAGCGAAAAACAAGCCAAGAAATACTAAAATGACGATTTTACGCATGTTATTTTAAACGGGCTTTGAAGTAATTTATTGCCATGTTCCAGGCTTCTTCAGTAGCAGCTTTGTCAAAGGCAGGATTCGATGGATTGGCAAAAGCATGTTCCGCATCGAAAGATTTCACTTGAATTCCTTTGCCTGCTAACTTCATGTTGGCCTCAAATTCTGCTACGATGGCTGGAGAAATGAATTTTTCCCGACCAGCAAACAAGCCTAATACATCCGTATTCAAGGTTTTCAGTTGCTCCACATCTTTCACCGGCATTCCATAATACATGACACAAGCAGCCGCTTGCGGACCTGCTAAAATAGAGGCTTTTAATGAAAGGCCTCCGCCAAAACACCAACCTACTGTAGCAATTTTCGCTTGTGGACCTGCATAGGCAATCGCACCTTTGATGATATTTTCTAAACGCAAAGGATTTGCTCCTCCCATATATTTGCCTGCCTCTTCACGAGTCGTGGCAATTTTGCCATCGTACATATCGATTGCAAGCACATTGACATTGCCTAACGTTGTGTAAAAATGCTCTGCCTCACGCTTAATGTGGTCATTTAATCCCCACCATTCTTGAAAAACGAATAAGGTATAATTGGTCGGCTTTGCTGCTTTGATAAAAAAGGCGTTCGCTTGTTGGCCATCTGGCGTTGCAAACGTAATCATCTCACCACCTGCTTGGCTAATGTGATGATAGGGCTTCGGTAATTTATGAGAGCGCTGAAAGGCTTTGTTCGATGCCATTAACTGCATTTCGTCTTTCGTTACGAAACAGCAGGATTGGCCAAAAGCATAAACACTTACAAAAATGAGCGCAATTGTAGTGACTAGTTTGTTCATGGTAGAAATATTTGAGGAAATTTATGAATAAAATTGGCATTTAAGCTATCTTGCAATACCTATTGTTAAAATTATCAACTATGAAAAAGAATTTGTTCGGTTTAGGCCGACTGGTGTTTGCTGTTATTCTTAGCATCACTACCCTCTCAATCGCTTTTGCACAAGAAGCAAACCCTTTAAAAGGCCAAAAGGTTTTGGTCTTTTCACTAACGAAAGGTTTTCGACACAGTTCTATCAAGCCTGGTCAAATCGCCTTATTTAAAATGGCCAAAGAAAAAGGCTTTTCGGTTGATACAACTGAAAATCCAGCCATGTTCACTGAAAAGAACTTGAAAAATTACCGGGTTGTCGTTTTCATGAGCACAACAGGAAATGTGTTAAATGAACAACAACAAAACGCTTTCGAACGCTATATTCAAGCAGGTGGCGCCTATTTTGGTGTACATGCTGCGACGGATACGGAATATGATTGGCCTTGGTATACTAAATTAGCCGGCGGACAATTCGCTTCACATCCAGGTCGTCCGAACGTTCAAAAGGGTACTTTCACTGCAGTAGATAAGTCACATATCTCTACGGCTCACATGCCTACGACCTTTGATCGTACGGATGAATTCTACGATTTCAAAAACTTCAACAAGGACGTTAAGGTCTTAATTACCTTAGATGAAAAGTCTTATAAAGATGGTAAAATGGGGGATTATCATCCAATGGCCTGGTATCATGAGTTTGATGGCGGTCGGGCATTTTATACCAACTGGGGTCATACGCATGAGACATTTGATGAGCCTTTAGTCTTGCAACATATTTGGGGAGGACTTCAGTGGGCAGCTTCAGGACCTGCGATTAATTTCAACAAGCCATTGCGTACAGGACCACTTCCTGAAGATAACCGTTTTACCAAAACGATTTTAGACAAAAACTTAGATGAGCCTACCGAATTGGCTTTGACAGACGGAGGAAAAATATTCTTTGCTGAGCGTAAAGGTAAATTAAAGATGTTTGACCCTAAGAAAGGAAAAACGAAAATCGTTGCGGATTTAAACGTGTTCTCGAAATTTGAATATGGTTTAATGGGGGTGAATGTAGACCCCAATTACAATAAAAACCACTGGGTTTACTTATACTATTCTCCTCAAACAGGGCAGGCAGATACAGCGCAACATCTTTCGCGTTTTGTATACGACGACTTGAAGGATACCTTAGTAATGGATAGTGAAAAAGTGCTTTTACGTGTTCCCGTAAAACGTGACGGATGTTGCCACACAGGCGGTTCAATCGCTTGGGATAAAACAGGTAACCTATATTTATCTACAGGAGATGACACGAATCCATTTGATTCAAACGGCTATGGTCCTATGGATAATCGCGACAAGCGTGCTGGTTGGGACGCACGTGCAACCTCATCAAATACGAATGATTTGAGAGGAAAAATTTTGCGTATTAAGCCAACAGATGATGGAAAATATACGATTCCAGAAGGCAACTTGTTTCCCAAAGGATTGTATCATACGAAGCCAGAAATTTATGTGATGGGTAACCGTAATCCATATCGGATTGCAGTAGATCAACGCAACGGATTTTTGTATTGGGGTGAGGTAGGTCCAGATGCTGGTGACGACTCACCTAAATATGGATCTAAAGGACATGATGAAGTAAACCAAGCACGTGAGGCAGGGTATTTCGGTTGGCCTTTATTCGTGGCGGATAACCGTCCGTACAACCAACGTGATTTTGCGAAAGACAGTACTTGGGCTAAATTCAATCCCAAAGCTCCGGTGAACGATTCTCCGCACAACACAGGTTTAGCGCATTTGCCAAATGCACAAAAGGCATTCATTTATTATCCTTACGGAGAATCACCTGAATTCCCAGTGATGGGTAAAGGCTCTCGTAATGCGATGGCAGGTGGTGTTTATTATAGCGCTGACTATCCAAAGGATTCGAAAGTTAAATTGCCAAACTACTACGATGGCAAGTTATTCGCATATGATTGGGCACGTGATATGGTTTACACTGTGAGCATGAAAGCGAATGGGGATTATTTGAGCATGGAGCGTTTCTTGCCAGGAACAACCTTCTCACATCCAATGGATTTCACATTCTCGAAAGATGGTGCAATTTATGGTTTGGAATATGGTCCAAACTGGTTCGCTCAAAACGAAGAGGCTGTGTTGTTCAAATTGGAATACAATGCAGGCAATCGTACCCCTAAAGTTGTAGCATCTGCTAGTAAAAAAGAAGGTGCAGCTCCTATGCAAGTGAAATTCTCATCAGAAGGAACGCTTGATTTTGATAAAGATCCGATCACGTATCAGTGGAATTTCGGTAATGGCCAAACAAGTTCTGCCGCAAATCCTTCTTATACCTATACCAAAGCAGGTGTTTACAATGTAGTCTTGAAAGTAAAAGACAACAAAGGAAATTCAAATACTGCTTCGCTACGTATTAAAGTAGGGAATGATGTGCCGAAAGTGGATGTTCAAATCGAAGGAAATAAGACTTTCTATTGGAATGACAAATCGGTGAAATACCAAGTATCCGTTGATGATAAAGAAGATGGTTCTTTGTCAACAAGTAAAATTGCGGAAGAAGATGTTGTGTTAAATATCAACTATTTGGAAGGCTATGACAAAACGATCATTGAGCAAGGTCATAAGAGCAATACGACATTCTCGAATGGAAAGCGTTTAATTGATTTGTCGGATTGTAAGACATGCCATGCCTTGGATAAGAAATCGATTGGACCTGCTTACAATGAAATCGCGAAGAAATACCGTGCGAGTTCACAGAACATTGATGAGCTTTCGAAGAAAGTCATTAGTGGCGGAGGCGGTGTTTGGGGCGAGCAAGTGATGGCTGCCCACCCTCAAGTTTCTAAAGCTGATGCGCGTGAAATGGTTATTTATATCTTAGGTCTTTCGGATAAGAAGAAAGCTTCCCAACCAGTTAAAGGGGCCTATGTGACATCCGATAAGGGTAAGCCAGGAACGTTTATTTTCTCTGCATCATACACGGATAAAGGAAATGGTAAAATGGCTCCTGCAACAGGACAAAAAGTGGTAACCTTGCGCGATGCCAAAGTCGCGGCAAGCTCTTGTGATGGCAATGCCAAAACAATGAAAACGAAAGTAGATGGAATGGGTGAGATCGTGGTTGCCGTAGGTGATCAAGGTTATACTTCGTTCAATCAAATCGATTTGACAGGGATTAAAAATATCAAAGTGACGGCTTTTGTTTTACCGGGTCAAACGGCTGGTGGTAAACTTGAGTTGCACTTAGGTAGTCCAACAGGTAAACTTGCGGGTAGCATTGATATTCAAAAAGCAGGTCAAACAGCGATGCCGGTTGAGGTTACAGGCGTGAATGATTTGTACTTTGTGTTTGTGAACCCAGGTGCAGGCGAGAAACCGCTATATGCTTTGAAGGAGTTCTTCTTTGAGAACTAATTTTAATCGCCCCAGGTTTAAACCTGGGGTTATAAATTTAGATTCAGAAAACTTTATAACCCTAGGCTTTAGCCTAGGGGACAAGTACCAAACGAAAGAAGCCCCCAGCGGGGCTTCTTTTTTTATTTCGGAGGATGCTCATCCATGCGGATGGCTTTGATGTATAAATTTTCGACCTTCTTTCTGGCCCAGTCGGTTTTGCGTAAAAAGGTTAGGCTCGAATTAACACTGGGTTCATGCGCGAAGCAATTGATTCGTATGCGACTCGCAAGGCCTTCCCAGCCATATTTGTCAACCAAATATTCGATAATGAACTTAAGCGTTTTGCCTTCTAATGGATCCATCGTTTTATGCTCTTTCAGATAGTTCTAACCAGCGTAATTCTTTTTCTTCTAAGGTGTTCTTCAATGCTTCGATTTCCTTCGCCCAGTTGGCCAATAACTGAAAATCCTCCGAACCTCCATTGAGTTTTTCAATCAAGGCTTCTTTTGCAGCTTCCAATTTGGCCATTTCTTTCTCCAAATCTTCAAATTCTTTCTGTTCCTTGAAACTCAATTTAGCCCCTTTTTGCGTGGGTACAACAGGTGTCTCTATGGGTGCAGCTTTTACAACGGGTGCCGGTTCCTTCTCCTTGTTCTCTAAGGATATGCGGTAATCCGTATAGTTTCCATTAAAGAAATTCACTTCACCTTCGCCCTCCACCAAGATCAATTGGTCCACCAAATTATCCATGAAGTAACGATCGTGAGAAACGAGCAATAGACAACCTTGGAACTCACTTAAGAAGTCTTCCAGTAACTGTAGCGTATCTAAGTCCAAATCATTTGTAGGCTCATCCAGAATCAAGAAATTCGGGTTCTTTACCAAGACTTGCATCAACTGCAAGCGCTTTTTCTCTCCACCGGATAGCTTCGAAACGGGTGTATATTGTTGGGCCGTGGGGAACAAAAACTTACTCAAAAACTGGCTAGGAGTCAGGGACTCATTCTTGCCATAAGGAATGACCTCCGCAATCTCCGTAATCGTATCGATGACGCGTTGTTCCGGCTTGAATTCAAAAGGTAACTGCGTATAGTAACCGATGACCAAAGTCTCGCCTGGATCAATCGTTCCTGAATCAGGTTGTTCTAATCCGGTCAATAACTGCAAGAAGGTTGTTTTTCCTGCACCATTTTTGCCAACAATCCCAATGCGGTCTTTTTTCTTAAATGTATACGTGAAATCATTGACGATTTTCTTCTCGCCCCAGGCCTTTTTCAGGTGGTTGATTTCAATGATTTTATTTCCCAAACGGGACATTTGAATATTCAACTCCAACTTGCTGTCATCCACCTTCCGGTGTGCGACTTCTTCTGTTTCAGAAAAGGCATCAATCCGGGATTGTGATTTGGTCCCGCGGGCCTTCGGTTGTCGGCGCATCCATTCCAACTCCTTGCGATACAAGTTTTTGGCTTTGGCCACTGTACTTGCTTCGGATGCTTCTCGCTCCGCCTTTTTCTCTAAGAAATACCCATAATTTCCTTCATAGGTATAGATGGATCCCAATGCGAGTTCCATCATTTTATTGCAGACCTTATCTAAAAAATAACGGTCGTGGGAAACAACTAATACGGTTACATTTGGTCCTGATAAAATAC
>CALLKB010000186.1 GCA_938008575.1 uncultured Cytophagaceae bacterium
CCTGCTCCAAAGAAATTTTAACCCACAAATTAAGTACCGACGCAAGTCCCATGAACGGCGGAACCGTTACGCCTCCAGGGAATTCCTATGAGCATGGGCAACAGGTCTCTTTGGCCGCAACACCTTCCGGAGAATACATTTTCAAGGAGTGGAAAGGAAGTTTAACGGGAACAACGAATCCGGCGAGTTTGGTGATGGATGCCGACAAGCAAGTTACGGGTGTTTTTGAGAAGCGTCAATATCCGTTGACGTTGACAATTGAGGGGAATGGAACGGTGAAAGAGGAAGTAATTGCGATGGCGTCGCAGGCACAATACCCTTCGGGGACAACGGTGAAGTTGACCGCAATAGCGAGCGAGGGTTGGAAATTTGATCGATGGACTGGAGATCAGGCTAGTACAAATAATCCTATAAATTTGCTGATTACAAAAAATATCTCCTTACATGCAGATTTTAAACCAATACCATTTGATTATTTGAAATCATCTTTTGAATTGAGGAGTAATACCAAGTGGCTTGATTATTATGATATCCCTAAGCAAAATCAAGTTGATGTTTTAAGCCCAGCTGGAAAGTCATACTTAGGTGGAGTTGCAATGGCTGATTTTAATTTAGATGGTTATCTAGATGTTGTCATGGCCCCAGGTATAAATCGAAATATTCGCATTCCAGTGGAAATGTATTTTTATAACCCAAGCAACGGGAATTATGTATTAAATACGGGTTCAATTTCAGGTAATTTAGGGACGAATTCAATTATAAAATCGCTTGTTGGTGATTTTAATGGCGATCAAATTCCTGATGTATTTTTTGCCGATTCAGGATCTGAATATGGCCCAATGCCCAGTACAGGTTGGCCTGGCGAAAACCTAAGTATACTTTTAAGTGAATCCAGGGAAAAATTTAAGTTTTCTGTACTTACCCAACTACCGATTAATTTTTATCATGGAGCATGCTCTGGCGATTTTGACCGAGATGGAGATTTAGATATTTTCTTGCCTGCGGATTGTTCATTTTTATTGAATGATGGGAAAGCGAATTTTACGAGATCTTTGGATGTTTTTGGAAATCCTGTAAAAGGAATTGTGACTTGTGAGCTGGTTGATATTAATCAAGATGGTTATTTGGATTTAATTGTTGGAGGACAAAATACATTCGCAGATTTACCTGGCTTTATTGACGCCAATAGAATTTATTGGGGTAATGGGAAAAAATATGAACTTAACCGTTCCTTGGCATTGCCTGAGCTTAGTGGATGGGACTTGACCTTGGATTTTGGCTTTACAGATTTAAATTCTGATGGTCAAAAAGAATTAATTGTGTTGCGTACCGGCGATAGTTCAGGAAAAGGTACACAGTTTTATATGGGTTATAATTTTCAAATTTTAGCTGGGGATAAAAGTGGTTTTCAAGATCAGACAGCTATTTATTTTAAGGAGAACTATAATTTATCTGGGCGAAACATACCAAGTTTTTTGGTGGGAGATTTTAATCAAAATGGCTTAATTGATATAGTTCATCCGGATAAAGGTTCATCTTATGGTTCTCCTAACAATAAGAATCCCTCAATCATTTGGGAAATTGATGCATCAGGAAAATTTGTAAAGAAATAGCAATTCATTTCAATTTTGTTTTTTTTTGAAACATGAACAAACGCCAATTTCTCAAATCCACTCTCGGCCTCAGCCTCGCGCCTTCGTTGGCAAAATTACTCGCACAACCCGCCGCGGCTGATGATGAGTTATATTGGGCGCAAATACGAAAAGCCTATCGCATCAAGCCCGACTACATTAATTTAGAAAATGGCTATTACAATATCCTGCCGGAAGCTACGCTCGAAAAACACATTCAGC
>CALLKB010000187.1 GCA_938008575.1 uncultured Cytophagaceae bacterium
AGAAACCTTTGAATACGAAAGATGGTATGCTGATGGTTAGTGTTTCACCAGAAGGAGGCGTTTATTTGGCAACTGATGATCAAATGGCAAGAGAGTTTATGTTAGAGCGTATGGCTAATCGCTATGGTATCGCTGTAACGGCTGAAATGAAGAAGAACTTTATGGCTTCGGAAATTGTAGGCTATCCTCTTGGAGCTATGCGTCAGGTGTTGAATATGAAACCTTCAGAAGCTAAAAAGCTAAGCAAGGGAATTCCAATTGATTCATCAAATAACGAGTTATCTTATTGGGTGGGTTATGCGAAATTGTCTAATCCAGAGTTAAAGGTTGCTATTAAAGGAGATAAAGAGTCTAATTACAAAGTGTTTGCTGATATCATCGGTACTTTGCAAGCTCAGAACATCAATATCTTCCAATTGGTAACTGGTCCGGAAAATAAACCGAAATAAGTTTTCATTTTTAATTACAAACAGAAATGGCAGAAATAGATAGCTCCGGCGGCGGGAAGAAAGGCGGGAAGAAGCGTAGTAAAAAGATGTCGACCAAAATCGACATGACACCTATGGTGGACTTAGGCTTCTTGTTGATTACTTTCTTTATGTTAACGACTACGTTAGCAAAACCCGTTACCATGCAATTAAACATGCCTGATAAAACGGATACGAAGGAAACTTCACCTGTTAAATTGTCGGAAACACTTACGGTGTGTCCAGATGTTGACAAGGTGTATTACTACCAAGGTATTCCTACTGAAGCAGGTACAGTAATGCAGGTGACCAACTATTCTGAGACAGGCATTCGCAAAGTGATTGCGGATCTTAAGGCGAAGGTTGGTTCTAATTTTACCATCGTAATTAAGCCTACGAAAAAAGCAAAATATCGTAATATGATTGATATGCTTGATGAGTGTGCGATTACCAACAATAAGCGTTATGCTTTGTTGGAGATTGATCCGGATACGGAAGCTTTGATTAAACGATCAGGTAAATAGACCTATTAAATTAATTTTAAATTAAACGAATATTATGTCACAAGTAATAAGCCAAGATGCTACTTTGGACGATATTATCTTCAAAGACAAAAACCGTGAATTCGGTGCTTTTGTTCTTCGCAAGACGTATCCCAAAGTAATGAAGCGGTCGGTATTACTAGGCTCTGCACTCTTTGTCGGTGCTCTTTTAATCGCAGCTTTCTGGAAACAGTTGACTGCAGAATCAGAAGAAAAGACTGAGGTGACTGCTGAAGTAATGAAACTGGATAAGCCAGCTCCTACCAAGAAGGTTGAGTTGCCTCCACCGCCGCCGCCGCCACCACCCAAAGAAATTCCTAAGGTGACTACGACGAAATTCTTACCTCCAGAAATCAAGCATGATGAGGAAGTAACGAAGCCTGAGCCGCCACCTGAAGAAGTTCGTGGTAACACGGCATCGGAAACAGTGAAAGGTGAAACGGAAACGTATGAGCCACCAGTGGATCCAGATGCAAAAGGCGCTGAGCCAGTTGAGCCGCCAAAACCAGCTGAAGATGAAATCTTTACAGCGGTTGAGCAGCAAGCAGAATTCCCTGGAGGACCCCGTGCATTCGGATCCTTCTTGCAGAAAAACTTACGTTACCCATCTGCTGCACAACGTGCAAACGTGGGAGGTAAAGTATACGTTCAGTTCGTTGTGAACACAGACGGTACAATCCAAGACGTTCAAGTTTTGAAATCTGTAGGTTTCGGTTGCGACGAAGAAGCCGTACGTGTAATTAAATCGGTACCAAGATGGACTCCTGGTAAGCAATCGGGTCGCCCAGTGCGCTCTCGCTTTACACAGCCGATCACGTTCGTGTTATCTGAGTAATTTTTATTTGAAGATTCATGTCAGACCTGCTAAATGTTATTTGGCAGGTCTGATTGTTTAAATTCCATTATGAAACGTTCGATGGCCATTTGGGTTAATATTTCTTTTCGTGTTTTTGTTGCATTAGCATACACTTTACTGGGTGCTTATGTGGCTTTTTGGTCTGCATTTGATTTAGGTGAATGGGTTGGTGTGCAGATTACTCTATTATTAGGGATCTTATTTATGTTGTACGGATTGTTTCGGATTTGGCGCGCTTATTTGTATTTTCGAGAAGCTGATGAATCATCTAATTATGCTGAATATGAAGACTAAATTAATGGCCGGCTTACTGACTGCAATTGTCATGATGAGCTGTGGTACGAAAAAAAATGAAGTGAAAGATGGGCCAACAACCGGGACGATAAGTCTTGGGGTAGATGAATCTTTCCAACGAGTTGTCGAAGCGGAAAAGGTTGCATTTCGTGACAACTACCATTTCGCGAATATCAATTTGCAGTTCAAGCCTGAGAATGAGGCGATTGCCGATTTACTCAATGACAAGGTTCGGGGCGCTGTTGTTACGCGGGAATTGACCGATGCTGAGAAGGCTGTATTTACTCGTGAGAAAATTACTTATCGGAGTTTCAAGTTCGCGGCGGATGGAATTGCTTTATTGGTACATCCTTCCAATAAAGACACGTTAATAGGTCTAGATCAGTTGAAGGCATTGCTTTCAGGCCGGGAAAAATCATGGAAATCCATTGGTTCTTCTCGCGGTGGGGATGTTGAATTGGTCGTGGATAAGGCGAATTCGAGTAACATTAAGTTTTTAGTTGACCTGTTTGGATTAGGGAATAGCGGATTGTCTGTATCTGCTGCGGGTTCCAACAAAGAGGTAATCGAATACGTTAAATCGCATCCAAATGCGATGGGAATCATCGGATCCAATTGGATTAGTGATGGGGATAATCCAACTTCCCTTGGATTTATTCGTTCGGTTAATGTGATGTCGGTCGCGAAAGAATCTTCGTTGCCAAAGGCTGAATTTTATCAGCCCTTTGGCTATAATTTGGCATTAAAGAAATATCCTTTGCGTCGCGAAGTGAAGATTATTTTAAAGGAATCGTATTTGGGATTAGGGACAGGATTTGTCAATTATGTCTGTGGTGACATGGGGCAACTGATTGTTTTGAAGTCGGGCTTAATTCCTTTGACCCGCCCTATCACGATTCGGCAGTATCAAATCAGCCAATAAAGGCTAATTTGTAGGGTTTAATTTTGAATTTTTAGGAGAAATATTAGTATATTTGTGATTCTAAATTTATTAAACTTTTAAAGTAATTTGTTGAACTATTTTAATGTTCACGCCTAAGAAAAATACTATTTAAACAAAATTTTAATTAACAATGATGAAAATGAAATCGTGGCTTTTGGGAGTTGGTTTGTTGTTGACCAATTTGGCTTTCGGGCAAACAATTCAGGATGGTTTGCATATGATGGATCGCCATCAACCGAGCCGTGCGAAACAGGTTTTTGAGGGTTTAGTTGCTGCTCAGCCTACAGGAGAAAATTATTTTTATTTGGGATATTATTTCTTGAATCAACGTGATTGGGATAATGCACGTAAGGCATTCGAAGCTGGTAAGGCGGCAGATCCTAAGAACTATTTGAATCAAGTAGGTTTGGCTTCGATTTTGGTAGGTCAAAATAAGGTGAACGATGCGAAAGTTGAGTTTGATCGTATTTTAGCGGAGACAAAAAATAAAAACATTGATGTGATGTACCGTATCGCGGAAGCATATTCGATGTATTACATTTTGGGCAAAGAGGATTCATTCAATGCGAATAACAATGATCCAGCTGAGGCAATTCGTTTGATCGATTTGATTCAGGATCGTATGATGAAGGACAAGAAATTACCTACTGCTGAGCATTACATTGTAAAAGGAGATGCTTATTTGATCAAGAATGATGGTGGAAATGCGGTAACTGCTTACGAAAATGCAATCGCACAAGAGCCACGTAACATCAAGGCAAAAGTGAAAATCGGTACGGTATACTTACGTGGTAAAAACTACAAGGAAACTCAAGCTCGCTACAAAGAGGCGATTGATTTGGATTCTAACTATGCACCAGCATTGCGTAAGTATGGTGAGTATTTGATCGTAGGTAGCCAATACAAAAATGCATCTCGTTATTTCCGTCGTTATTTGGAAAAAGCTGAAGCTACTCCTCAGGTTACTTTAGAAACCGCAAAATTATTGTTCTTGTCGAAAGATTATGACGGAGCGATGAAATTCACGGATGAGGCTGATAAGAAAGGTGTTCAAGACAATGACATCTACCGTATGCGTGGATATTCTAATGTGGAGATGGGTAACTTCCAACAAGGTATCGACAACTTAGACGGTATGGTGAAGCGAGGTGTTAAACCTTATTTCATGGATGATTTGTATTTTGGTAAAGGATACCAAGGATTGGGAAAAGATTCTTTGGCTTTGCTTTACTTAGAGCGTGCGGCTCCTTTGGACACAAACAATAACGTTTATTCAATCATTCACGATGTGCGTTACAAGCAAAAGCGTTATGCGGATGCTGCAGCGGCTGGAATGAATGCGATTCAATGGAAAGTGAAAAAGTCACAGACAGTTGGTTCTGGTGATTACTTCAAAGTTGCCATGGATTATTACTTGACATCTGCATTTATCAATAAGGCGGATACGATTGCTCGTCCAGCGATGGCAATGCGTGCTGATTCTATGTTTGCGAAGGCGATTGAAATCAATGACAAATGGCCTCCATTCTACATCAACCGTGCGCGTGCGAATAACTTAATTGACTACACAGGTACGAAATGGTTAGGTGCTCCTTATTATGAGAAATTCTTAGCTGCGGTGGAAACACAACGTGCAGAAAAAGGACAATACAAAGAGGATAAAAACCAATTGTTCGAAGCGTATAAATTCTTAGGTGGTTATCATTTATCGGTGACGAAGGATGAAGCCAAAGTGAAGGAATTATTCACGAAAGCACAAGAAATCAAACCTGATGATGTCGATATAAAGGCGTACTTTAATCCGACCCCAGCGGGTGCACCTGTTGCACCTAAAAAATAAGATTTTAAGAAGCCCAGCAATGGGCTTCTTTTTTTTAACGAATAGATATTATGGCATACGCATTAATAACAGGAGCTAGTAAAGGAATCGGGAAAGAGATCGCGAATGAGCTAGCAATCAAAGGCTATGATTTATTGCTCATCGCTCGCAATTCCTATGAACTTCAAATGGTCAAGGAGGAATTTGAGAAGAAGTACGGCTTGAAGGTGGACTACCTAGTCGCCGATTTATCGGAAGTTGGTTCTGTTGATCGTATCGTTGCTTGGGTCGAAGAAAAGCAAGTTGATTTGCGCGTCTTGGTCAATAACGCAGGTTATGGCTTGGTGGGTCAATTCGAAAAATACAGCTTCGAAGAGAATCGAAAAATGATGCAGGTTAATATGCAAGCATTGGTAGAGATGTGCCAAAAGTTTTATCCCTATTTGGTTGGGAAAGGTCAGGCCTATGTCTTGAATATCGCGAGTTCGACTGCCTATCAGGCAATTCCAAACATGAGCTTGTATGCCGCAACGAAAGTATTTGTGTTGAACTTCTCTCGTGGTTTATTCCACGAGTGGAAAGAGAAAGGTATTTCGGTTACGGTTGTTAGTCCGGGGGCTACAACGACCAACTTCAATGATCGTGCAAACTTACAAGATAAGGCACGCAAGGCAGCAGAAAAGGTGACGATGACACCTGCTGCGGTAGCCAAATTAGCGGTGGACGGGATGTTTGCGAAGAAGATCGAGGTGATTACGGGAATGGTCAATAAATTAGGGGCATTCCTAGCCTGGGTTGCTCCCAAAGCCATTAGCGAAAAAGTCGCCAAAGGGATTTATGAATAAGCCAAAGGGCCAGCGAAAGCTGGCCTTTTTTGTTGGTCGGGATGACAGGATTTGAACCTGCGACCACACGCCCCCCAGACGTGTACGCTACCGGACTGCGCTACATCCCGATTTTCTGCAAAGGTATATATCGGACGCTTTTTTGTCAATCTGAAACGATGAATATTCGATTGACGCTTGACCATTTTTCCGTAAACATGGACAACATATACGTGCCAGAAAGGACATCAGCGAGTTCAATGCGTTGAATTTGCATGGAGTCTCTCATTTGCCAATGTTTTATACTTATTCCTTGAAGGTTATACAAAATGACTTCAATGTTTTCAAGGGATTCCTGTATTTCGATTTGCATTTTTTCTCCTTTGTTTGGATTCGGATATACATGTACGCCTGGGTCGTCTGGGGGAATACCGAAACTTGCTACTTGAAAGGGAGAATAACATTGAATGGGTTTGGCATCGGCCATTTCATATTTTCGAATGGCTCTCACCTGAAATAATCCGGATTGTCGCATTTTGATTTGTGCTGTCGTGTCCTTTAAGCGATTCTTATTTAGTATCCATTCATATTTAGAGATGGGTTCTTGGTTGGAGGCAACAATAAAGTAAATCCCTGATCGAATAAGTTTGGGCATCCAGGGGTTTTCTTGGGCGATTACTCGGATGGGGAGGCTGGGTGGGGACCAACAACCATATTCGTTCTGTGTTTTTAGGTAGATGACATCACTCGTAGCGACAATGATTGAATCGCTTTTTGCGCCGGTACTCCAGTGGTACTCGAATGCCGGTGATGCATGAATAATGATGTATTCCCCTAAACAAAATTGCCGATTGCTTGCTTGGATGTTTGGCTGCTGTTCGTCTGGGAAGTGGAATGTTGTCATGGATTCGCTAAGTGGAGACCAACAACCCATTGAATCCTGCCAAGCTACTTCGTAGGAGGCAGGACGGACGGAGTATATAATGGGCTTCGTTTCATGGGTAGAAGACCATCGGTAATTGATGCCGGTTTTATTTAGGGTCAATTTTGTCGAGTCTCCCCGACAAAATCCTCCGTTTTTTTGTAAAAGAATCTTAGGTATCTCTGGTGTTGGGTTCACTTGGATACTTAGTGTTTTGCTCGGGACTGACCAACAAGTTCTATCGTCTGAAACTTGCGCTTGAACCAAAATATTGCTGGCTTGTTTGCCAAATATGATGAATGTTGAATCAGTATCAAGTGCATTCCATAAATAGAAGGGATGTGAATTAATCGTACGGACCAGAGCGGAATCCCCAACACAAATATGCCTTGCAGTACTGACGAGTGTTGGCGGTGCAGGTTTGGGATGGACTTCAATATATATGGATTCACTTCGATAAGTGCAGGCATTTCGCTGAATGATGGCTTGGTAATTACCCGGTGCTAGGACTTCGTTGAGATAGTTTTGCTGTGTAAAAAGATGGCCATTATATTCCCAGCCGACCATGTTGGCGCCGTTCGGCAATTGAATGCCTAGGCTTGTTTTATCGCCCTCACAAACGAAATTATTGTAGTTGGTCTGTATGTTTATTTCAGGTGGATTAAGCCCGGGAAGGAAAATAGTTAGCGGTTCGCTGATGCTCTCAGGACAGGTGATATGTAGTTCCGTGTTATCGGGAATGTAGGATTCGAAATCATTGCTTACGAAGGTTGTTTGTCGGTTTATGGTGATTTGCGTACTCATGGGGCAGCCGCTTACATGCAAACCATATGTCGCCGAACCGCAGTTTTGTCGGAGTTGGTAACTTAATTGGACGCGAGGTAATGGCTTTGATGTTGTGTCACCGGGAGGTGGATTCACAATGGGGGGCGGGTTAACAATAGGTGGTGGATTTGAATTTGTACTATCTACGGGGTTGCATGCAGCGGCCGAACGAATTCGGACAGCTATAGCAGTTCGATCACTTTCGCATCCATTGATTTTTTGAGATACATAGCGGGTCAAGGTGCTATTTTCAGGATTTGCGGTTGAGGAATAGGTCGTTGCTGTACTCAATGGGCTAGTACTTGTGGCATTCTGATACCAAATATTATTAACCCCTCCACTTGCTTTAAAAGTAATCGTAAGACCTGGGCAAATTTCTGTTACAGTTCCAGCATTTTCGGGCGGTGCTGGTTTTGGAAACGCTTGAGCTTGCGTCCCAGCAGATAGGGGACTTTCGCATCCGGCGTTGTTGCAAGCGGCGAAGTATGTTCGCGGATTTTCGTCAGTATGCGTTACAAGTAAGCGCGCGCCTGATCCGATGGGGTTTCGCTGGGCATCATACCATTGTGTTGTATAGGGTGAACAGCCAGAAGCATTGACGGAAAAGGCCTGATTGATACACCCTGAATAAGTGTTTGCGGCATGTCGGGGTATGGGGCTAAGCTTGATTTGTAAGGTGATTTCAGTTGAAGTACGTGGACATGTTGCGGTTTGATTCTGATTACTTGTTGAACCTTCATTATCGTTATTCGGGCTGACCGTAAAGTCAATGCGTATTTTGAATTTCTGTCCATCGAGATTCGCGGTGGCCTGCGTGATACTTAATTGATTTTGTTGGCTCCCTTGAAATTGATTATCATCTACCAAATCGCTGAATGCCCCACCATTGACTGAGCGCATCCACTGGAATTGGGTTGCCCCTTCGGTTTGGACGGACTCCAAAACACCATTTCCTCGCTCGCAAATCGCCGGATTCAGGATGGAATTGATTTTGCGTAGTTGTATGCTTGCAGGATTTGAATAAACGAAGCAGCTCCCGATACCCACTTTCACCCTGTATTGCGTCCCTGTTGGATTAGCTGTATTTCCGGTGGGCATGATTTGGTAATTCGCTTGTGTTGCCCCTGTAATTGCTGAGAAATTCGCATCCTGAGGTCTTTTCTTCTCCCATTGGAAAGTTGTCCCATTACTCCCCACGATCATCCGAATCGAGTTACCATCGCAGTCGGCCTGCGACTGGGGTTGTTGGGTTATGGTGGGGCATTGGGGAAATGCGAGGAAGGGGAGGAGGAGGAGGAGAAGTTTCATTTTATTAGGGTTAGGTTTTATAGCCCCAGACTTAAAAAGTCCGAAGTCCGGATTCTAGGGTTGGGTGTTATTCGCCTTCGGCGTTTCCCTAGGCTAAAGCCTAGGGTTATATATAGGTTTTGTTCGCCTTCGGTGCTCCCTAGGCTAAAGCCTAGGGTTATCTAGGTTATGTTCGCCTTCGGCATCCCTAGGCTAAAGCCTAGGATTATCAGGTTTGTTCGCCTTCGGCGCTCTCTAGGCCTTGGCCTTGGGACCCCCAGACTAAAGTCTGGGGTTATAAGTTTGGTTTGCCTTTGGCTGCCCCAGAATAAGGTCTGGGGTCATAAGCTATTTATAACCTCAGACTTTAGTCTGAGGATTTCTACGTGAAAATAAACCGAATGCTCATGGCATCTCATTCCCAAAATGAATCCCATCGCAGATTATCAACTTAACGATAAAAAAAAGCCAGCCCCCGATCATCGGAGGCTGGCAGGAAAATCAATAAGATGATAATTTTAGATATCGCAAATGCCAACGGCCTGAGCAAGGGAAGCCATTTTGTCTTCGCGAGCCGGAATGAATTCCTGGCCAATGTATCCTTTATATCCTGTGTCGTAAATCGCTTTGATGATCGCGCGGTAATTCAATTCTTGCGTGTCATCAATCTCATTACGTCCAGGAACACCACCGGTATGGTAGTGGGAGATGTACGGATAGTATTTCTTAATTGTTGCAATTACGTCCCCTTCCATGATTTGCATGTGGTAGATGTCGTAAAGCAATTTGAATTTATCTGAACCCACCATCTCACAAAGTGCTGCGCCCCATTCGGTTGTATCAGCTTGGTAATCTTTGTGGTTCACTTTGGAGTTCAATAATTCCATCGAAATCGTCACATCGTAACGTTCCGCCGTTTTCATGATGCGTTGTAAGCCTTTTTTGCAATTGATCAATCCATCTTCATCGCTCATGCCATCGCGGTTTCCCGAGAAAGTAATGATGTTTTTTACGCCGGCTTTCGCAGCTTTTGGTATGATATCTTCGTAGAAACCTACCAAAGCATCGTGGTTTTTGACCTTATTAAAGAAGTTCGGGATGTTCATGCCCGCTGGGTATTTACCCCAACCGATTGCCGCGGTCATGTCGTATTTTTTCAAGATGTCCCATTCCTCAGGACCCGTTAATTCGATGGAGGTTAAGCCGATGCGTTTGGCATTCACGATTAATTCTTCAAACGGAATTTTATCATAACACCAGCGACAAGCCGAATGCTGTACTTTGCCTTTTAGGTCTGCACCCACGGCGATATCCGCTTTCTTGAAACGGTCCTCCATGGACGAACCGAATAATCCCAAACCGGCTAATCCTGCCGAGCTTTTAAGGATTTCTCTCCGACTCAAATTGTTTTTCATAGTCTTTGTTTGATAGGTTTAATTGAAATTTGCAAGCATGCTCGCCGTTTGGTGAGCAATCTTTTCATTGTATGTGCGTGCGATGGATTTGTAACGAAAGAGATCAATGATGGTACCAATCAATAGAAATCCACCCGTAAAAAAATAGAGCAATCCCAATCCGATTCGATCCGTGATGAAGCGTTGAAGCCCTGCAAAACACACAAATCCGGCCAACGTACATACCAAAATCAAGACCGGATCGCGGCGCTTGCTCAGGTAAATCGACATGAATTGGGTTTGTTGCTCCTCCGACATTCCCTGTAAAATAGGCCTGAGGCCATTGGCTTCTGCCAAATCTAAACTAGCCAATTGGGGAAGGATGTTCGAGTTCATCAGTGAAAAATTAGATTCAAGCTGTTAGTTACGAAAATTTCACTTAGCTCAAAAATGATTCCCGGGAAAATTCCGAAAATGATACTCAAGATGCCTAGTCCGAAAAGACTGAACTTTTCGAGTAAGGTCAAGTCAGGTAATTCCCAAGTGCTTTCGCGAACAAAATAATTGCCTAAATATATCTTTTGGAAGGTCCATAATAAATAGCCTGCGCCCAATAAGATGCCCAATCCACCTAGGATGGCATAAATGGGTGTTAAATGCGTGCTCGTAAAGGCTCCCATTAAACTGAAAAATTCGCCGATAAACCCAGAGAATCCTGGTAAGCCCAATGAGGCGAAAATCGCGATGCCGGATACGACCGTGAACCAAGGCATTTTACTTGCTAGGCCTGAGAAATTGTCGATTTGGCGATTGCCTGTCCGACTGTACAACACGCCTACCATCAAGAATAATAAGGATGATAAAATTCCATGGGATAATAATTGGAAGATGGCACCTTGCCAGCCTTCTGGGGTGAAGGATGCGATTCCGACCAACACAAATCCCATGTGTGATACGGATGAATAAGCGACTAATTTCTTCAAATCCGTCATGGCCAAGGCATTGTATGCGCCATAAATGATGGACAAAACGCCTAATCCCGCCATGATGCTCGCCGCGTCTACAGCCTCCGTTGGGAAGAATGGAATAGCCATGCGCAACCAGCCATAGGCCCCAATTTTCAATAAGACACCGGCCAATAAAACAGAGATAGGCGTAGGCGCTTCCACGTGTGCATCCGGTAACCAAGTGTGCAAAGGAACCAAAGGCAATTTGATTGCAAAGCCGATAAACAATAACCAAAATCCCCAGGCACGTCCCGATAATCCGCCTAATAGGAATCCCGATTGAGGACTGAATAGATTATTCGGTTGGCAGTTTTTAGGATCACTTAATACCTGTAAATCAAAGCTATGTACGATTTGATTGGGTGCGATTTCATGAGCAGCTAATGCCGTTTGCATGGATTGCAAAGCCTCGATGCCAAAGCCCTGATTAATGCCTAATTTCTGTAAGGATAATGCGGTTTCATAGGGATCCATATAGGCCAAAGCAATTCCCAACATCACAATTAGGATGAACAATGAACCTACTAAGGTGTAAATGAAGAATTTCAACGACGCATAATTCCGACGCGGCCCTCCCCAAATTCCGATTAAGAAATACATCGGTAATAACATGAATTCAAAAAAGACATAGAATAAGAACATGTCTCGCGCTAAAAAACAGCCCATTAAGGAAGCGTTCAATAGCAACACCAAGGCATAATATCCCTCGATTTTTTCGTGTATGTCTTGGGAGTTCCACAAGGCAACAAAACTCACTAATCCGGTCAATAGGATCAATCCGATACTTAATCCATCCACACCCAAGGAATAATGGGAGACAAAATGTCCTAGACTTCCCAGGTTTAGGTGGATCCAGTCGAAGGATTCTGTTGATTGAAATCCAGCCTGCGCAGGGTCAAAAACCAAGGCGATTTTGGCCAAAATTAAAAGCTGAATGCCTGCCACCACGATGGCTATTAGCCTTGCATAGCTTGCGCCTAATTTTCCAAACCCAACCACGAGGGAGGCAATTAGCGGCAATAGAATGATGTATGATAAGTTTCCCATTAATACAAAAGGTAAATTAGGATGAAAACCAAAGTAAAGAATACCCAGAACCAGTAACGGTGCAATTGCGCCGACTGCCATGTTTGTAACCGAGCGCCCAAAGCGCGACTTGTGGATGCAATTAGTCTCACAGAACCATCAACCAAATGGCGGTCGGTCCATGCGCTTAGGTGGGCGATGACAACTTGTAATTCCGTGAATTTAACGACGATTCTGTCGACGATACGCGCATCGAATCGCTGCATTTGTTGGCCGATGTACCATGCCAATCGATAAGCTGAAGGCCAAATAAATCCAAGAAATTGATAATTTTTGGCAGGAACCCAGCGGCGTGTCAGGTAGGTGATGCCTAATCCAACAATCCATGAACCTGCGGTAATGCCCAACCAAAATCCAGGAATATGATAATTTTCAATGTGGAAGAAAGCTAGAAATACGGAATGATGCGCGTCCATCGGATTCATGGAAATCCAGCAAAATAAACTCAACAATATCAGTAAACTGATTGGAATGACTTGCAGCCATTCATTGTGTGATTTTTCAAGGCTATGGCCACCACGGTTTTGGCCTAAGAAAATCAAATAAATTTGTCGGCACATATAGGTCGCCGTTAAGCCCATCCCCAATGCCAATGCGCCTAAAAGCACATAGTAATAATTCGCATAGGCGCTATGCTGCGCCGAATCCCACAAGAAACCAGCGATGTTTTCCTTGCTGTAAAAGCCACTCGTGAAGGGAATACCCAACATCCCCGCGCCAAAAATCAGGTAGGCAATAAAACTCAGCGGCAATTGTTTTCGCAAGCCCCCCATGTTGTGAAGACTTTGCGCATCTGCATGATGTGTCGCTTTTTGATGATGCAAATAATGAATCACCGAACCCGCTGTTAGGAAAAGCCCCGCCTTGAAAAGGCCATGCGCATACAGGTGAAATAGGGAAGCGCTAGAGCCCATTCCGAGCCACATTAGGCCGAGTTGGGAAATTGTCGAATAGGCCAAAGCCTTCTTAATATCGTTTTGGAACAGGGCAAAAAAAGCACCTGACACCAAGGAAATTGCTCCGATGCTTCCCATGAATAAATGGGCTTCTTCGCCGATGAAAGGGAAAACACGGATGCCAACAAATACGCCAGCCGCGACCATGGTTGCCGCGTGAATTAAAGCGGAAGCGGGCGTAGGTCCTTCCATGGCGTCTGGAAGCCAGGACATCAAGGGAAATTGGGCAGATTTACCGATACCCCCCAGAATTACGGCGATTCCAATCATTGCGGGAGCGCTTCCGTGCATACCTGAAAAAACACTTGTTCCAAAGTATTGACTCAGGCCTACAAGCCCAAAGAGCAATGCAATATCCCCGATTCGGTTCAATAAGAAAGCTTTTTTGGCAGCTTTGATGGCTGCTTCTTTTTGATGCCAAAAGCTAATCAGCAAATAAGAGCAGGCTCCCACCAATTCCCAAGCACCGTAAAAAATGTAGATCTGGTCGGTGAGAACTAGCAAAGTCATCGACCCGATGAACAGATGTAAATAGCTGTAATAACGTCCGATGTTGGGGTCTTCCGCGAGGTAGGATTTGGAAAAAATCTGTACAAAAAATGCGACAATGCTTACCAATAAAAGCAATAATTGGGCAGATTTGGTTACCCAAAAACTCGCTACAATTGCCTTGCCTCCTAGGCTGAACCACGGGTAGCTTGTGATATTTTCCGGCATGTGTCCTACTTGAAATGCGAGGTAGGTAAATAGACCTGCGAGTAGGATGGATGCATGGACTTGGACTTTTTTAGGGAGCAACGCAACCAAGCCGGCGGAAAGCCAAGGCAGGATGAGTAGCGCTAAAATAATCGTTTGTATCGGCATAAAAGTATTTAAGGAAGCAAAGATAAAATAATCTACTGATTTTGTAGGGAATCAAGGCTAATTATCCACCAGAAACAGGGGGAATTAAGGCGATTTCCATGCGTTCTTCGATGATGAAATCGGGTTTTGGAAAATGCTGGTCGGCGGCAAGGCGCAACGAAGGTAGATTTTGAAGTTCAGGGTGCGCGTTTTTAACGATGCTCAAGAGTGTTTGTGCATCCACCAGCTGCTCCGTCACAATGGATATTTCATCTTTTTTTAATAAATCTCGACAAATGCCGAAGAGGAGTAAGGTATAGGTGGCCATTAATTTTGTAATTTGCAGGTCGAATGTATAAAGATAATCAACTCTTGGATAATCACGGTCGGCCGATGACGTATTTACGTCTGGCGGTGACGGATCGATGCAATTTACGTTGTTCGTATTGCATGCCTGCGGAGGGGATTGTCTACATGCCGGAGCGGGAATTGTTGACCTGGGCAGAGATGTCGCGGGTGGTGCGGGTGATGCATGGCATGGGAATTAACAAGGTTCGGATTACGGGCGGAGAGCCTTTTGTGCGAAATGGTCTGATGGATTTTCTGACGGAAATTTCGGCTTTGGAAGGTTTAGAGATTTGTTTGACGAGCAATGGGGTGTTGATTGGCGATTATATAGACCAATTGAAGGCCTTGGGTATTCGCTCGGTGAATTTGAGTTTGGATGCCTTGGATCGCGATCGATTTAAGCAGATAACCCGTCGGGATGATTATGAAATTGTCTTCCAAAATTTATTGCGCTTGGTGGCTGAAGGATTTGAGGTAAAAATCAATGCCGTGGTGATGAAGGGGCAGAATGAGCAAGATATTTTGGCTTTGGCAGCTTTGACCAAAGACCTGCCCGTTTCGGTGCGGTATATTGAGGAGATGCCATTTAATGGTTCGGGTTTGGTGGAAGGAACCTTGTTTTGGAACCATGAACGGATTTTGAATGAGTTGAAAACGGTTTATCCGTCGCTTAAGTCAATATTGATGCAGGGAGGCGAAACGGCGAATCGCTATGAGATTCCGGGGCATTTGGGGGACGTGGGGATTATTGCTGCGTTTACGAGAACCTTTTGTGGGACTTGTAATCGGGTTCGATTGACTGCCAAAGGGCAGGTGAAAACCTGTTTATATGATGATGGCGTTTTTGATTTGAAAGCGTATATTCGCAAGGGTGTGACGGATGAGGAGCTCCGACAAGTGTTTTTAGAACTATATGCCAAAAGGCCATTGGATGGTTTTGAGGCGGAAAATAATAGAAAGGGCGTTATCAATGAATCGATGACGACGATAGGAGGATAATTTATGAGCGCATTAGCGAATATTATTGATGGCTTTTCGAAGCTGCGGGTCATGGTGATCGGGGATCTCATGGTGGATGCTTATACCTGGGGCAAAGTGACGCGTATTTCGCCGGAGGCACCCGTGCCTGTGGTGAATGTGGTGAAGCGTGAATCTCGATTGGGTGGTGCGGGCAATGTGGTGTTGAATGTCGCAAGTTTAGGTGCCAAACCTTTGGTTTTTTCCGTGATCGGGGATGATGCGACGGGTGATGCCTTGAAGCAAATTTTAGTTGATGCAGGCTTGTCGGTGGATGGAATCATCCAAGAGGCCGGTCGGCTTACAACTATCAAAGAGCGTGTGATTGCGGGGTCCCAACAATTAATCCGCGTGGATTCGGAGACAGAGCAAGCTATTTCATCGGCCTCAACCGTTGCATTGGTTTCGGCGATTCGGGCGTCTATTAAGGACGTTGATGTGATTATTTTCGAAGATTACGACAAGGGAGTTTTGAGCGAAGGCTTGATTCAGGAAGTGATGGGATTGGCTCGTGAGGCGGGAATTCCTACCGTCGTTGATCCGAAGAAAAAGAACTTCTTTGCCTATCGCGGAGCTAGCTTATTCAAGCCGAATTTACATGAATTGCGGGATGGTTTGGGCTTGGATTCTTCGGATTTGAGTGCTTTAGCCTTGCCGGCAACGGTGAAAAAGTTTAAGGAATCGCAGGGATTTGAGGGGCTTTTTGTGACGCTTTCCGAGCGTGGCGTATATATGGATTTTCGGTCGGAGCAGGTAGCCATTCCAGCACACATTCGTCAAATTGCGGATGTCTCGGGTGCGGGCGATACGGTGATTTCGATTGCTGCATGTGCTTTGGCAGCGGGAGCTAGTCCATCACAAATCGCTGAACTCGCGAACCTAGGCGGAGGTTTGGTGTGTGAGTTTTTAGGCGTGGTGCCGATTGAGGTGAATTTACTAAAAAGAGAGGCCTCAAGCCTTCTATAATGATAACCCTAGGCTTTAGCCTAGGGATTCCGGCCGCAGGCCGGTGGTGATGATTTTCAGACTTCGTCTGAAGGCCCCAGGTTAAAACCTGGGGTTATAAATCAATTGATAATCGTTCAGAAATATCAGGTTTTTACTTTCACTAAGATCGGAACGATTTCATTTTTGAGAAAAAACTCTTTTTCTCATGTCGCATACAAATATCAAAGTACATGCAGTTTGGGCTACCAAATTTCGTAAACCACTTTTAATCAAAGAAATTCGATTTTTGATATGCCAACATATTCGAATTCATGCTCATTCGAAGGGGATTCAAATTCATTCAATCGATGGATATCTTGATCATATTCATTGATTGTTCACGTTGCCTCCTGACTTTTCGTTAAGTCAATCGATTCAAATCTTGAAAGGAGAATCGGCATTTTGGATTAATAAGCAAAACTATTTTAGTCACGCGTTTGCTTGGGCAAAAGAATATTATGCCGTGTCTGTTAGTGAATCTATCGTTCCTGAAATTGCGTTATATATTTATGCTCAGGAACAAAAGCATCAGAATTTTGATCGAGTGATTAAGGCTTTTGGGGTGAAGATGTAGGTCGTCAGAGACCTGTGTTCAGACGAAGTCTGGATTCCACAGACTAAGTCTGTAGATCCCCAGGTTAAAACCTGGGGTTATAAATAACCCTAGGCTTTAGCCTAGGGATTCCGGCCGGAGGCCGGTGGAGATGATATTCAGACGAAGTCTTAAGTCCCCAGGTTAAAACCTGTAGAGCCCCAGGTTAAAACCTGGGGTTATAAACTATTACCCCACCCACGCCGTGAATTCGATTTCCACTTTGTATTGTGGTGCGATCAAGGCAGAGATTTCGTAGATACCCGTCGTTGGTTTTACATCGCCAAAGAAATGTGCATGGGCACGGGCGATTTCCAAATTTTGGGAAATATCGGTTGTGAAAATGCGTGTACGAACAACATCTTTGATGGATGATCCTGCTTCTTCTAAGACTACGGCGATACGCTCGATGATGTTATAGGTTTGTGCGTAGAAATCATCTGCGGTTACTTTTTCCGCATCGATGATGGCCACCGTACCTGATATTTCTAATAAGTTTCCTGTTTTTACCGCGCGGCAATAGCCGAATGTATCTTCAAATGGGGATCCTGAGGAGATGTTGAGTCTTTGTGACATGGTGGTGGGGTTTTGTGAAATCCCCAGACTAAAGTCTGGGGTTATAAGTATGTTTCCTGTCTTTCTTCGTCCGAATCCCCAGACTAAAGTCTGGGGATATAAGTATGTTTTCTGTCAGACTTCGTCTGAATCACCAGACTAAGGTCTGAAGAGCCCTAGGTTAAAACCTGTAGAGCCCCAGACTAAAGTCTGTAGAGCCCCAGGTTAAAACCTGGGGTTATAAGTTTGATTGTTTTACAATTTTCTCCCACATCTCTGGCTTCGCGTGGCGAACCACTTCGCCGATAACGATGATGGCAGGGTTACGAAGGTCTTCTTTTTTTGCCAAATTTTCAAGCTCCGCTGCCGTAGAAATTCCGATTCGCTGATTCGCCATCGTGCCGTTTTGGATTATGGCAGCTGATATTTCCCCTTTGCCGTATTGTTGGCATAAAGTAGCTATTTCACTTAATTTATTCATTCCCATTAAAATGACCAAAGTCGCTGTGGATTGCAAACCGAGTTTCAAATCTTCAGATAAAGATCCGTCCGATTTGGTACCTGTCATCACCCAAAAACTTTCATTCACTCCGCGAACGGTCAACGGAATATCTGCTGCGCCAGCTGCCGCATAAGATGAACTGATGCCGGGAATATAGCCTGTGATAAGTCCGTAGGATTTCGCGAATTCGATTTCTTCCTGGCCTCTGCCGAAGACAAAAGGGTCACCGCCTTTCAAGCGCACGACATGTCCCAACGCATACGCTTTTTCCACGATTAATTCGTTGATGGCTGCCTGCGAATGGCTCTCGCCAGGCTTTTTACCCACGTAAATTTGTTCGCATGTTGGCGAGCAATGCTCCAATAAAATGGGGTCTACCAAAGCATCGTATAACACGGCTTGTGCCGAGGCAATCGCTTTTATCGCTTTCAAGGTGATCAATTCCGGATCACCAGGGCCCGCACCCACCACCGTGAGGCGGGGTTGTGGTTCTAATTTTCTGAAATGTGCTAAATTTTTCATGCGATGGCTTGGCGGAAAGAAGTGGCAGCTGTTAAAAAGTTTTTGGCTTGCGCAGCAAATTGACGCGCAAAGGCCTCCGATGGTTCGTTTTGGTTGATCTGCAAGACCAATTCAGGGAAAGTCGCAGCCTCAATCGCAAATTCACCTGTCGCTACAAAATGTTCTTCAAACTTGTTGATCACCGCGTTTTGATTGGCTACGGTCACCGACTTGTCCAATAACAAGGCTTTGGCAGCTGAAATAAAGACCGAATAGGCATGGTAGATCGCATCTGCATAGCGCTTGTCTTCCAAAGCCGCCGCTGTCCATTCGTATTTTTCTTCCGATTCAAACAATAGGGTTGCGACCAAATCAATCATCACACCCGCACATTCACCTACGCCAATTTCCGTTGCGAACGTATCCGTCGCACCCCAATCGATGAAGTCTGAATCTACTAATGTTGTCAAATCTGCAATCGGTTTCAATAGATTATAGAAATATTTCTCGCCTTGTCGATCGTAATATTCGTGAAAGTATTCACCGTCTTGGGCATTTTCTTCGAAGTTGTTCAATAATACGCGTAACACCTCGGGACCTCTTTTGGAAGGAACTTTGATCACTTTATCCGCGATTCGTCCGTCTCCATTTCCTAAAGTTGCTCCGCCAATTAATACCTGCAAAGCTGGTAAAACGCGTTTATCTGCCGCCTTCAAAGAAGATCCGTGGAATCCGATGGACGCCATGCTGTGTTGGCCACAAGCATTCATACAACCGGAAATCTTGATTTTCATCGCAGAATCATGAATCAAAGCTGGGAATTCTTCGTTGATTACTTGCTCCAATTTCGACGTAATATTCGTCGAATCAGAAATCGCCAAATTACAAGTATCCGTTCCCGGGCATGCTGTAATGTTTGCGATGGAATTCGCACCAGGGGCTGCAAGGCCATGTGCGTTCAATACTTGGAAGACATAAGGCAAATTGGCCGTAGGCACAAACTTCAACATCAATCCTTGGTTGATCGTTATCCGGATATCATCCCCGATGTAGCCTTTCAGCGCCTCGATTAAAGAACGTGAGGTATCGCTTGAAATATTTCCATTCAGGATGCGCACATATACGGCATGGAATCCTGCTTGTTTTTGTTCAAAAGTATTCGTGTCTATCCAGGTTTGGTATTCAGCCGTTTCTGGTGCCGCGATGTCCGCTAGTAACGTTGGTTCAGCTACCTCCCATGCCGATGCATCTGCAATCGCGAAGCTGTGATTTTTCAAGGCTTTGGTTTCAGCATTCACCAAATTCATGAATTCCTCAAAACCGATTTTTTGGATTAAGAACTTCATGCGGGCCTTGTGGCGTGAATTGCGTTCGCCGTGGCGATCGAAAACGCGAAGCACCGACTCGATGAATGGGATGACCTGGTCTTCCGCTAGGAATTCGTAGGCAGTATGTGCCAACATCGGTTGGGCCCCCAAACCACCCCCTACTACGACTTTAAATCCGCGCGTTCCGTTTTGGATTTTGGGAATAAAGCCTAGGTCATGTAGATATGCGAGTGATGTATCTTCTTCGGTGTTGGAGAAAGACATTTTGATTTTACGCCCCATTTCTTGGCAGATGGGATTGCGTAGGAAATAACGGAAAGCCGCGTCTGCGTGCGGACTTACGTCAAAAAGTTCTTTCGGGTCAATGCCGGAAGTAGGGGAGGCAGTGATGTTACGCACCGTATTTCCACAAGCTTCGCGCAAGGTGATATCGTCTTGTTCCAATTTCGCCCAAAGTTCCGGCGTGCGGTCCAAAGAAACGAAGTGAATTTGAATGTCTTGACGAGTAGTTAAATGCAAGTTTCCAGTGGAATATTCGTCGGAAATATCCGCGATACGCTTCCATTGATGGAATTGAATCTTGCCATAAGGCAATTTGATTCGGATCATCTGAACGCCTTGTTGGCGCTGTCCATACACCCCACGAGCCAAACGAAGGCTACGGAATTTCTCCTCGTGAATCTCGCCAGCCTTGAATTGGGCAATCTTTTTGGCCAAATCCAGGATGTCTTTTTCAACGATCGGGTTTTCTATCTCAGAGCGGAAACTTTGCATAAATTTTTTCTTAATAAAATTATAAAGTCTATATGTTATATAGAGTAGTAGGCAAAAGTAAGGCAAAAGACTTTTATTGCCAAAGAATTTTTATATTCGTTTCTAAATTTTTTAACATGAAATCAATTTTAACGGGAATTATTTGTTTGGGCTTCTTTGGGCTATTTGCGCAAAAGCCTGTGATGGACATTCAGGGGGTGGAAGTGGTGAAGACGTCGCATGTGTTGAACCTAGCTGGGAAGCCTTTGAATTACACGGCTTATACGGGTTACATGCACATGAAGGCGGATACGGGGAAGGTTTTGGCCAAAATATTTTTTACCTATTATCAAAAAGATGGTGAGGATGCGGGCAAACGTCCCTTGACTTTTACGTTTAATGGCGGACCCGGTTCTGCGTCCTTGTGGTTGCACATGGGTGGCGTGGGCCCGAAGCGTGTCGTTTTGAAAGATGATGGGACGGCAACTGTTCCGCCGTATACCTATGTGGACAATGAATATGGCTGGTTGGACAAAACGGATTTGGTGTTTATCGATCCCGTTTCCACGGGTTATTCGCGTGCTGTCGGGCAGGATGCGAGTAAATACCATGGCTATGTGGAGGATATTGAGTCGATTGGTGCTTTTGTGCGCAACTTTTTGAGTCGGTATGAGCGCTGGGCATCGCCCAAATTCTTAGCGGGTGAGAGTTATGGAACGACGCGCGCGGCGGGATTGGCGAAGCATTTACAGGATCGCCATCGGATATACATCAATGGGGTGATCTTGATTTCGGCGGTCTTGAATTTTGGGACCAATGATTATGCGATTGGGAATGATTTACCACGCGCTTTGTATGTTCCATCTTACACGGCGGCGGCGTGGTATCATAAGAAATTAAGTCCAGCCTTGCAGGCAAGACCTTTGGCGGATATCTTGAAAGAATCAGAAGCTTGGTCTATTGGTGAATATGCATCAGCTTTGATTAAGGGCGGATGGATGTCGGCCGCTGAGAAAGATGCCATTGCAGGTAAATTGGCTTATTATACGGGGCTTTCTAAAGAGTTGTGTTTGCAGGCCAACTTACGCGTAGACGAGAATCGTTTTTATAAATCGTTACGTCGGGCAGATGGATTGTCTGTTGGTCGGCTGGATGCACGCTTTACCGGTCGGGACCTAGACGATGCTGGCGAGTACGTGGATTTTGATCCGTCATTTGCCAACATCGATGGGCCGTTTACGTCGACGATCAATGCATATATGCAGAAGGAATTGAAGTTTAAGGAGGAGAAGGGCTATAATGTGTTTGGGGATGTGTATCCGTGGTCGTACAAGAATGTGCAGAATAAGTATTTGAATGTGGCGGAGAGTTTGCGGGATGCGATGGCGAAGAATCCGGCCTTGAAGGTGTATTTGGGCTGTGGGTATTATGACTTTGCGACGCCGTATTTCACGGCTTTGTATGACATTGAGCACATGTTTTTACGTCCGGAGCAACGCAGTAGGGTAGATATCAAGATGTATGAGTCGGGGCACATGTATTACATCCACAAACCCTCATTAATCCAATTCAAAAAGGATATGGATGGCTTTTTCGATTCGTCGAAATAA
>CALLKB010000188.1 GCA_938008575.1 uncultured Cytophagaceae bacterium
TTTCCCTCTCCCCATTCCACATTCGTAAACGTATTCATATTAAAATGAATAAATCCATAATATTCTAAATCAGACCATGCGAGTTGCTTAGCTGAAGGAATAGGGTAGACAGGACTAACCTTTTGAGCAGATAAAGAAAAGCTTATAAAAGCCAAAATCAGTGTAAATCTTTTCATTAGAATTCAGAATAGAGGAAACAGTTTTCGAAAATGGTTTGCCCTTGGTTAGGGATGGCGCGGAATAAGGGATTAAAACCAAACCAAATAATTTTACCCTTTTCCACTTCTTTCACACCCAATAACAACGAATTAGCCAATTGTGCTTTCTTATTAGCTCCTACAAACCCCATAATATTCGGTTTGGAAGAAGTTTTCAATACCGGAGTAAAGTCCTTAGGAAGTTTAACGAAATCCTTTACTTGATTTAAGATATAGATGGATGACTCGTTGATTCTAAAGGCCAAAGGATGAGTCTTTTCCACTTCCACTTGCAACATATTGCCCGATGTGGTATTGGACAATTCCGATCTTTCGCGCATTGCATAAGTAGACATTTGTCTCGCTGTATCTTCTTTTGCCACTAAATCTTTATCCTCCATAATCTTTCGTGCACCTTCCATCAAGATTAATTTACCGCCTTTTTTTACCCAATCCGATAAAAGAATTGAATTTGTATTCGATAGAGCGGAATGCTTCCCATCCGGATAAATGATATGCGTATATGAAAACAAATTAGACTTAAACAATTGCGTAGTTGGAATAAAGGAAGGTTTCAAGCCATATTTCTCGGTTAAGAAATAGGCTAATTCACCTTGTTGATTGACGTCATTCACCGGATCGACGACTACCGCAATTTTAGGGGTGAAGATGGGCTTGAAATGAGGGGAACCAAGGTCATAGCTTGTTTTAGAGCGATAAGAGTCTACAGGTGTCATTGCAACATGTAGCCCTTCGATACGTTTAAAAAATTTCTGACGATTCTCTTCAGTTACATTAGCCATCGATAGCAACAACTCTCCTGACTGGACATCAGAAAAGGATACTAATACTCCAGCTTTTATGGCTGCCTCAATAAATAAATGAATAAATTTTCAGATTGGAGCATTTTATAGAGCGAATCATTAAGTTGGGCTCTGTTTTTTATTTTAATTGATTTTCCTAAAATTTGAGTAAGTTCAGCTCGAGCTTTAGTTTCGTCTGCGTTTGGCTTTAATTTGATTTCAAGATTAGTTATTTCGTTATCTTTTAGACCTAAAAAATGTTGCGCAACTTCAACAGCGCTAGCTTTTTTGCTGTGCAAAGTGGAGGCGAGTTCGCTCAAACTTTGCAAATGGAGTTCTTTGGTGGAGTGGGTCATGGTTTGCAACTCACTCAATCACTTTAGGAACTAAGAACAAACCGTTTTCAACTGCAGGAGCACTTTGTTGGTTAGCTTCTCGCTGGTTAGGTTCGCTGACCATATCAGCGCGTAAACGCAATGCTATATCAGGGGTATTACGCATGGCGTCGACAGGATGCGCCATTGGAACCACACCTTTGGTGTCAACAGCGCTGATTTGTTCAACGATGCCAAAGAAGTTATTGATTTTGTCGAGCATGCGCGCTTCTTCGTCAGGTTGCAGCGCTAGCCGCGCCAAATTGGCGATTCGTTGAATATCGAGGGTGGTCAAAGACATATTTAAGCAGCAGAAAACCCGTGATTTACGGGTGATGCGGTATTATCTCGCCTTTGTGTTCGCGATTGCGCGCTTCGTTTGAGGACGGCCATGTTTGGATCTTTTCGTCGGTATTTCTCTACCGACTTGGCAATTGACTTAGGTACCGCCAATACCCTGATTTATGTACGTGACCGCGGTATCGTGCTCGATGAGCCATCCGTGGTGTCTATTCGTCACGAAGGCGG
>CALLKB010000189.1 GCA_938008575.1 uncultured Cytophagaceae bacterium
CTATTTCCACCGGAATCGCAGACCTTATATCACAGTCAAGTACGCGAGTTCTGGTGACCAATTTATCGCACATCCGAATGGAGATGCTCACCTATTTTCAAACCCTATCAGCCAACAGCTCGTACACCGTTTACGGGCAGAACATCAAGCCATTTTGGTAGGAGTTAATACGGCTAATGCAGATAATCCAAGTCTGACAACTCGTGTTTGGCCAGGTAATTCTCCATTACGATTCGTGTTGGATCCACAAGCGCGCATGGATGAAAAGCTTCACCTATTGCAAGATGAATTCCCAACCTACATTTTCACGCATGGAGTGGCAAAATCAGAGGGAAATAAACACTGGATCGCCCTTGGCGCTGAAAATTACTTGCAAAAATTCATGGGCTATTGCAAGGAGAAGGCAATCCAATCCATTTTAATCGAAGGTGGGACAAAGACCATTGAAGCGTTTATTCAAGAAATCGATGTGCAAGAAATCATTCACATCGAATCAACCGAAGTTTTAGGTTCAGGCATAGCAACGCCAAATGTCCCATTCGTGGACGAAAGAACCTATCAACTAGGAAGTGATAACCACTGGAAAGTTCAATTAGGCGAAGAAAATTTGGCCTAATAAATAGCAGTTCAACGAAAGGATTATGGCGGAAACGATCCAGGCCAACCAAGTCATCCAAACAGGATTCACAAATTTCCCCATGCGATTAGCGTCACTCGTAAACCAAACTAAGGGAATCACAGCAAAACTTAATTGCATCGATAAGACAACCTGCGAAAGAATCAACAATTCATTGATGTGAGATTCACCCCAAATCCATGTGACAAAAAAAGCGGGTACGATGGCGATGAGTCGGGTGATTAAACGCCTCAACCAAGGCTTCATTTTCAAATCGATAAAACCTTCCATCACGATTTGACCAGCTAAAGTTCCAGTCACAGTCGCATTTTGACCAGAGGCTAATAAGGCTACCGCAAATAAGATACTCGCCCATTTTGTACCCATGACAGGGTCCAATAATAAGAAGGCATCTTGAATATCAGCAACATCTTGTCGGCCATTCCAATGAAACGCTGCAGCTGCCAAAATCAGAATACTCGCATTAATGAAAAAGGCAAAGCTTAACGAAATCGTAGAATCCCACGTGGCATATTTAATCGCTTTTTTGCGGTCAACGTCATTCTGTTCAAAAGCTCTTGTCTGTACAATGCTCGAATGCAAATAGAGGTTATGCGGCATCACCGTTGCACCTAAAATACCAATCGCCACATACAATTGATGCTCATCCATGACAATGCTCGATTGCGGAATTAATCCGCTTAAAACATGGGAAACGGCTGGCTGAGCCACCCAAATTTCGTATCCAAAACAAAGCGTAATCACGGCCAATAAAGCCATGACGATAGATTCTAAAACACGAAAACCGCGATTCTGGAAATAGAGAATTAAAAACACATCGAGAATGGTAATGAGAATACCGGCCAAGATAGGTATGCCAAACAGCAAATGTAAGGCCAGTGCGGAGCCGATGACCTCAGCTAAATCGCAGGCTGCAATCGCTAATTCACAAATAATCCAAAGGAAATAAACGACAGGTTTGGAAAATGAATCCCCACAAGCCTGGGCTAAATCGCGACCGGTTGCTACACCTAATTTCAAAGCCAAATGCTGCAAAAGAATGGCAAATAAACTCGAGACAAGAATAACAGATAAAAGGGTGTAGCCAAACTGAGCACCACCCGCTAAATCTGTAGCCCAATTCCCTGGATCCATATATCCCACAGCCACCATAAAACCAGGCCCAATGAATGCGCGCAAATTTTTCCAGAATCCTCCTCCTTTCGGAATGGGTATGGAAGCAAAAACCTCACTAAGTGAGTTTTCTTGATGTGATTTGCGCCAAGGGTTGGACATATTTCGATTTTAACATCCAAATATACAAGAATTATGATGATTCAAAAATATTTTTTAGTTAGGCCTAAAAAAATAAATTAAACAAATAAATGCTTATTTTTGAGCTCTAAATTTCGCTAAATGTCCACCTCCTTTGCAGAAGAGAATTATTTGAAAATTATCTATCGCCTTTCTGAAGGTCACGATGACGATATTTCAACCAATGCTGTGGCAGAATTAACGCAGACAAAAGCGGCATCCGTAACCGATATGCTACGTAAACTCGCTGAAAAAGGCTGGGTACATTATCAAAAATACCAGGGCGTGCGTTTAAGTCCCGCTGGCGAAAAGATTGCTTTAGGAATTGTTCGCAAACACCGACTTTGGGAGGTATTCCTTGTAGAAAAGATGGGCTTCAACTGGGATGAAGTACATGAAATTGCTGAACAACTAGAGCATATCGAATCCGACTCATTGATCGAAAAATTGGATGCATTTCTAGAATTCCCTAAAACCGATCCGCATGGAGATCCGATCCCAACCAAAAATGGGGTAATGCCAGAATTAGGCTATTTGCATCTCTCCGACATCAAAGCTAATAAGCGCTGCGTGTTGATGGGTGTGGCCAAAGATTCCGCCGTATTTCTCCAATTACTCACAAAAATGCAATTGAGTTTAGGTGCAGCATTACATGTTCAAGAAGTGAATGCGTTTGACCGTTCGATTTCGGTATCGATAGATAATGCTCCTGCTGTCTTCATTAGTCATGAAGTAGCGAAGAACATCTTGGTCAAATTAGCTTAATAAATCCAGGACTTCGTCCTCACTTAAATTACGTAGGATACTTTCGTCGGAAGTAACCAACTCATTCGCTAAGTCCAATTTGCGCTGTTGCAAGGACAAGATTTTCTCCTCAACCGTCTCTTTCGAGATAAATTTATAGGTAAATACAGTCTTCTTTTGACCTATCCGGTGCGCACGGTCAATGGCTTGCGCCTCCGCAGCAGGATTCCACCAAGGATCTAATAAAAAGACATAATCAGCTGCAGTTAAGTTCAATCCTACTCCCCCCGCTTTTAATGAAATCAAGAAAACCGATTGTCCATCATCCTTCTGGAAACTCTCCACCTGACCTTTCCGATCAGAAGTACTTCCATCCAAATACGCATAATCGATACCACGTTCATCCAAAGCCTTGCGAATCAATCCCAAATGCTGAACAAACTGGCTAAATATTAAGACTTTGTGATGTTGCTCGAGTACAGTCTCCAACTTCTCTAAAACGGCTTCCATCTTACCCGATTCACCTTCAAATCCATCCTCGCACAAAGCTGGGTGATTGGCCAATTGGCGTAATTTCGTCAAGCCTTGTAACACAGAGAACCTTGATTTCTGTAAGCCTTCGTCTTTGATCTGTTTCAATAAAACATCACGGTAGAAGGACTTCGTTTTATCGTATAGACGCTCCTGTTCTTCCGACATCGTGCAATAGGTAATGGACTCCATTTTTTCAGGCAAATCCGCTGCCACTTGTCTTTTTTCACGACGCAATAAATAGGGCTTAATTAAGAAGTATAGGCGCTTTTTCTGGTCACCATCCGCTTTCTTTTCAATAGGAACCTGGAAATGATCTTTGAAATAGCGTTGTGTTCCCAACAAACCTGTATTCACAAAATTCATTTGTGACCACAAGTCCATCGTCGAATTTTCCAACGGCGTACCCGTCATCACTAAACGGAACTTCGCATTCAATTTTTGAACAGCTTTTGTGATGTTCGCCAATGGATTTTTAATCGCTTGCGACTCATCCAAAATCACGTAACTAAAAGCCTGTTTCTCGAACCAATCTATGTCGGAACGAACCATTCCAAAGGAACACAAAATCAAATCCACTTTACCAATTTGTGCTTGCAATTTCTCCCTTTGAGGTCCACTGTAAACCAAAACACGCAATTGAGGCGTAAACTTTTTGGCCTCCATCTCCCAGTTATACAACAAGGAAGTTGGCATCACCAACAATGATGGCAAAGTCTCCCCTTGCTCTTTTAAACTCTGTAATAAGCAAAGTGTCTGAACCGTTTTACCAAGACCCATGTCATCGGCTAAACAAGCCCCTAAACCCGCTGCTTGACGCGTACGCATCCAACGGTATCCTTCTAATTGGTATGGACGTAAAGTTCCTTTGAAGTTCTTCGGAACTGGAAACTCTTTTGTTTCGAGTTTGAGATCATTGAGTGTTTTAGTGCGTAAATTCGTTTTCACCAACTCTTGATTCTCCCATTCCTGAATCAACTGGAAGTGCTGACGACGCAAGAAAACACCATCTTCACCCGGACGCGTTTCAGAGAAATAGAACAAATCTTGATAATCGTGGAACCAATTATCGGGTATGATCGCAATCGATCCATCAGGAAGATGGAACTCTTTCTTTTTCTGGAGAATTAATTGGCGAATCTTCAGGAATGGAATTTGGAAGGTACCAAACGAAATCACCGCCTGCACATCAAACCAATCCAATTTTTCACCAATACGAATCTTGATTTCAGGCTTTCCTAAGAAATACCTTGGCGCAGATCCATCACCTTTAAACTGTACTGAGAAAGCTCCCTGATCTAAATCTTGCTTATGTGCCGTTAGCCATTGAACCGCATCAGAACGCGAAATTGTTGCGCGGCCATCTGCCTCCATGGGTAATCCCATAGCCTTCAACGCTTGAAAAGCACGCTTTTCCTTGGTCAGCGAACGCATGATTTTTTGGAAAGCATAGCTGTCACCCTTTTTCTCGAAAAGGACATTGGCCTCCGCCGAAAGTCCATCCCAAGGGAAACGGTTATTGCCGTATTGAAACGAAAGGACAAATTGCCAACGATCGGCGGCTTCCAAGGCTTTTTTGGCGGATACTTTTTCCTCCTCGTCCAGCTTAGGGGTTATCGGTCCGTAAGACAATAAATACTGGCAATTCTTCTCGGTATTCGTGATTTCAAAGCCTTTGGCATGTACGGGGTAACGCGCAACCATGGCTTTTACGAATTTCCGGAAATAATCTTCTTCCATGTTTCGCGGGATAACCACGAATTTTTTATTCAAAAAGGCGCGTAACTTCTTGCCTTCTAATTGCGGTTTGAAATGGTAAAGCTTCTGATTCAATAACATCCAAGCCGGCTCATCACAGAGAATTAGCGCATCTTTGTACTGAAATTCGAGCTTATTACCCTTGTATTTTAGGGTTGGGAAGTAATGGGTATTTTCCTCATTTCGCATGAAATGAAAAAGCACTTCAACGGCTTCTGCTTGAATCTCTACTGTTTGACGCATCGGATTTCCGTCGTTCCCCATGATAAAAAGCGTCTTATCTGGGCAGATCAATTCAAAAATTTGTCCTCGCCGTTTTTCTACGACGGCATGAACGGCTTCCTGAATCTCCTTCTCCCCTTTTTCTGCATCAAAGGTTTTCAGGAAAAACTCCTCCATCGTTTTGCGCTTGGAAGTATTAAACTTCTCAAAAATCGCAGCGGGTTTCATCCCTTCGACCAATTTCACGGCAGACTCATCTCGTTCGTCTAAGCCATGGGCAAACTCATGAAAATTGCGTGTTGTTAATGTTTGATACTCCCAAGTTAATTGACCTTTGTCATTCAGTTGAACGACAAAAACCTCGAACAAATAACCGAGGCATTCGTGAGACAATAAGGAATAAACAACCTGAAAAGGTTTGTTTGGGGAGATCTTCATGTAGCTAATAAAAACTCGATTTCGCGAGTTCTATGAGTAAAACCTTCAAAAATAAGGTTTTTTCATGAATTACCACCAAAAAATGAAAAATAAACTATTAGGCCTTAATCAAGCGGATGCAAGCCCAATCGCGCAAATGTGTTTCTGTTTCGAAGGAAAGTCCCAAGGGGGATGCCGCCGCTGTCAAAAAAGGAATATCAGCAGCATAGAATCCGCTCAACAATAAAATGCCACCAGATTTTAAACGCAAAGCATATTCAGCCAACTCATCCAAGAGGATATTCCGGTTGATATTCGCAATAACGACATCATAAACCGTCAAGGGCTCATCCCGTATCGTTCCTTCCTGAAATGTCGCCGACTCGCAATTGTTCAACGCGGCATTCTCAATCGAGTTTTCTACGGACCAAGGGTCAATATCAAATCCATGTACACGTGAAGCCCCCAGTTTCAAGGCGACAAAAGCGAGGATTCCCGTTCCTGTTCCTACATCTAAAACCGATTTCCCTTCTAATGAAATCTCAAACATCGCTTGAACCATCAAGGTCGTCGTTTCATGATGTCCAGTACCAAAAGACATTTTAGGGTTAATGACAATATCCATTTCCACGCTCGGATCTGGCTCATGAAAGCTTGCTCGGATGTTTACTTTATCCGAAATGCGAATCGGGTCGTAATTGGTTTCCCAAACAGCATTCCAATTTTGCTTTTCGATTTCGGCCTCTGTGACATCTATCGAGCCTAAAAAACGATAACGTTCAATAATTTCATGTGCAGCAACAGCATCATATAAATCCATCGGACAATAGGCATTAATACCCGATTCTGTATCCTCGAAAATATCAAACCCAATTTCACCTAGCTCTGCCATTAAAATATCCGTGATCTCGACAGCCGCCGAAATTGTTAATTGCTTAGTCGCCATGCGATGGGTTTATTTATTGCGTTACCGCTTTCGAATCTTTTTTACCGAAAACGGAGAAATGAATGTAGCGCTTCGGCTGAGTCCGGAAGTCGATTAATAACTTATCTAAATCCACCAAAGATTTATTCAAGCCATTATACAAAGAATCACTTGTCAGTAACTTACCAGCGCTGCCTTGTCCTTGTTCAAGCTTCGTCACAATCTTCTGAAGGGATTGAATTGCTTTTCCTGCTTCTTGTAAGGTTTGACCAATGCGAACGGCTTGCAAGGAGTCTGCGACCGTATTGAATTTCGTCAACAAAGGCTTCAATTGCTTTTCGGTTTCCGTTAAGCTTTGCGTCAAAGATTTCATATTCGCCGTTATCTGCTTTACGTTTGCCTTATTATCACTTACGAGCTCCGTTACGGAACCATTGATGTTGGTCACTGCGGAATTCGAATTCTTAATTAACTCGTTTAAATGTGTCCCCGTGTGCTCGAATTTAAGGCTAATCTTACGAAAGGAAACTAATAAGGAATCTGCGTTAGACAATACAGGAAGCGCGCGCTCTTTTAAAAGCGCAGAAAGTCCCTTCTCCGTTGTTCCTTGAATCACACTTTCCGTAGGTAAGGAACCCTTGCCCAACAATTCCAAACGCATAACTTTGCCACCCAACAGTGCGCCGTCAGACAAAACAACTAAGGTCTTATCAGGCAAAATCAAATCTTTGTTAATGCGCAAAGTCACTTTGATTTTATTTCCATTTTCTGCCAAAAGCTCTACTTTCTTGACTTTACCAACCTCAATACCATTCAAAAGCACTTGGTTGGAAGGCGTTAGCCCATCGACATTGTCGTAGGTTACATAATAGATTTTGGAAGATGAAAACACATCATTCCCCTTTAGGAAGTTAAACCCAAAATAGAGGATCAGGAAGGCTATGAGGGCCAAAAAACCAACCTTTAATTCGTTGCTTTGAAACATAATGGGTTTATTTTTCGATTTCGTCTTTATACTTTTTGAACGCTGTCGTGATAGCATCAGCAACTTCTGCTTGGCCTTTTTCAGAATTCAAATATTCTTCTTCTGTCGGGTTTGTTAAGAATCCAGTCTCAACCAACACACTTGGCATCGCGGTACGCCAAATCACCAAAAAACCGGCCTGCTTCACACCAAAACTCTTACGCTTAAACGTCTTAGAAAATTCATCTTCCACATGTGAGGCGAATTTAACCGAGTTAGCCATGAAGGCACTTTGGTAATTTGCCATCATAATGTGCGCAAGCGGAGAGCTAGGATCAAACCCATTATAGGAAGTCTGATAATCCTTCTCTTGCAAAATAACGGAGTTTTCTCGTTTGGCTACGTTCAAATTCCCATCGGTTTTATGAAGACCCATGGTATAGGTTTCCGTCCCATAGGCCGATTTATTCAAGGCCGCGTTACAGTGCACCGAGATAAATAAATCCGCTTTATTGCGATTTGCAATATCAGCGCGTTCAAATAATTCAATAAATTCATCTGTCTCACGGGTATAAATAACCTTCATATCCGGATATTCCGCCTTCAAACGCTTGCCTAATTCTAAGATGATTTTCAGGGTAACTTTCCCTTCCCTAGCCCCTGCAGGCCCTAAACAACCGGGATCCTTTCCGCCATGTCCCGCATCGAGACAAACCGTTTTGATAAGATTCTTTTTAACCGCTTTTGTGGGCTCAACCGTTGGCACAGTTGCCGACATAATTGACAACGCAAGCCCAATAACAAAAATAACTCGGATGGATGAAAACATTATTTTTAGATTATTACACTTAGGTACCACGCAATGATGTAATTTTGCAAATTCATTACAGAAGACAAATATAATTTTTAAATTCCATTTGATAAAGAAATCCACATATTACCTTTTGCTTTGCATCGGCCTGTTGTTCGTCATTCCGACGCTACATGCCCAGCGGGTAATCTTGGCGGATTCTACGCAAAAGAAGCTCGCTAAACCGGATAGTCTCTCACAACAACAAGACCTCCAGACAACCGTTTTCTATTCCGCAGTGGATTCTACGGTGTTAGATGCCGACAAGCAAGTTGTACATCTCTATGGGAATGCCAAAGTTAAATATGGCGAAATCAGCCTCGAATCCAGCTATATTCGCTTAGATTGGGATAAAAACGAAGTCTATGCCATCGGGCAATACGATTCCACAGCGCATAAAATGGCAGGCTTGCCGGTATTTACACAAGGGGCCGACAAATACGATTCCAATGAAATCAGATATAATTTCAAGACGAAACGAGCGGCGATCAAGGGGATCGTTACCCAGCAAGGCGAAGGATTTGTCCAAGGAAAAACCGTCAAAAAAGATGAAGAAGACAATTTGTATATCCGGAATGCCATCTATACAACATGTAATCTAAGTCATCCGCACTTTCACATCAAGGCCAGTAAAATCAAAGTAGTAGGCAAAAAGGAAATCATATCAGGTCCTTTTCATTTTGAATTAAATGATATTCCATTGCCCATTGGATTACCCTTTGGCTTTTTCCCATATTCGCAGCCGAAAGAAGCGGGTAAATCAGGAATTCTAATCCCAACTTATGGAGAAGAGCCAACGGGTCGGGGTTTTTATCTGCGCGAGGGAGGCTATTACTGGGCCGCAAGTGAACACATCGGGATACGTTTTACAGGACAAATTTATTCCAAAGGCGGATGGGGATTAGGCGCTAATTCACAATACAACAAGCGCTATCGCTATGCGGGTAGCTTCAATGTGGCCTTCAACCGAAATTCGAATGGGGATGAATTCAATCCCACAAAACGTACCGATTTCGCCTTGCAATGGTCGCATACGCCACGCAGTTTGGGAAATTCAAGCTTTTCTGCCTCGGTCAATATCGCTTCTAATTCGTACAATCAGTACAATAACTTCAATACTCAGCAGTACCTTTCCAATACGATTGGATCTTCTGTTCAGTACACCAAAAACGTTGGCCAAATCTTTCGGAGCAGCATTAGTTTACGGATCAACCAGAATACAACCACACGTATCTTCGATGCCGGAACGGAGTTTAGTTTAGGTCTTAACCAATTTCAACCTTTCAAACGTAAATCGAGCGTAGGGGATAGATTCATGGATCAGTTCCGACTAGGACTTGATTTTTCAGGTGGAATATCCATGACGAATCAAATTGCAGATCCTTACACGCGTTATGAATTTGATGTTTATCCAAGAGAGACAAACAGCCAGCGCGGAATTATTCAAAAACCGTTTATCCCATCCAATGCAGACGACCTGCCTCCAGGTGTGGTAGCCGTCAATGCGAGTACAATTCCCATGCTTTGGGAAAAGGCGCAAACGAAATTCAATTACAGCTTACCTATTTCATTACCGAATATTAAGCTGAATCGATATATCAACATCACGCCGGGAATATCGTGGTCGGGGAATATGTACACCCGTTCCTACAAATACACCTACATGAAATCAGATTCTACGGTCCGCATTGATACCGTAGGCGGATTACCAAAATTCAATTCGCAAATCTCGTTTTCAGCGAGCATGAATACGCGTGTATTTGGGACAGCTCGTTTCAAAAAAGGACGCCTAGAAGCATTACGCCACACCATGGTGCCGTCAATCAGTGTGAGTTACATGCCTGATTATTCAGATCCGGCCTACGGATATTTCCAAGATGTCCGCATCAACAACCGCAAGTTTATCAATGCAGAAGGCGTGGAACAAGTGGGTGATATTCGCCGGTTAAGCACTTTTGACCCTCGCATTTTGTCATATGGAGGTGCTTCGGGAGCGATAAGTTTTGGTATACAAAATACACTCGAGGCGAAGTTAAAAACCAAGTCGGATACTGCGACGAAGCAAAATGAAAAAATCAGTTTGATTGATAATTTTGGAATCAATGGAAGTTATAATTTACTAGCCAAAGAATATCCCTTATCTAATATTGGATTTAATGCGAATTCACGTGTGAAGGAGTTTGACATCAACATTGGAGGAAGTATTGATCCCTACTCCTATGTGAAGGATGCTGCTTTTTTTGATATGGGCCGACGAACAAACGAGTACATGTTCGGCAAAGGCGAAGGCCTAGGACGTTTGCAATCGTTTAACTTGTCGATTGGTCGGCGCTTTGCTCCTAGCACAGCGAAGAAACCTAAGACGAGTGAGATGGGATCAGATGCCCAGCTTAAACAAATCAATCGGAATATGGATGATTACGTCGACTGGAATGTGCCTTGGACATTCTCCTTCTCGTATCAATTTAGTTATAACCGGATGGGCTTGGCAGATCCACAGAAAATCAGTGGTCTAACCTTTCAGGGAGATGTGAGTATTAGTGAGAAATGGAAGTTCTCCGTGAGTTCAGGTTATGACTTTAAATACAGTGGCTTAACCTATACAAATATGTCGGTTCACCGCGACTTGCATTGTTGGGAAATGAACTTCAACTGGACACCTATTGCGAGTCCATTCTTTGGGAGAGCGAGTAACTACTCGTTTGATCTCCGTGTGAAATCTAGTTTATTGCAAGATTTAAAAATCTCACGTCGAAGAAGCTTCTACGATAAGGGTGGTTTTTAATTCAATTTATCCTTGAAAGCCTTGAGGAATTTATCCATTTTGGGCTTGATGACAATCTGACAATAAGGCTCAGTCCCATTTTGATTGTAATAATCTTGGTGGTAATCTTCGGCGGGATAAAAGGCTGAAGCATGCGCTATTTGCGTGACAATTGGATTAGGGAAAACATGTTTCGCATTCAGGTTTGTTTTCCATTCTTGTGCCAAGCGTAATTGCTCATCTGTATGCGCAAAGATTGCGGAGCGATATTGCGTACCCGTATCGGCACCTTGGCGGTTTAATGTCGTAGGATCATGTGTTTGCCAAAAAACCTCTAACAAGGTTTGAAAGGAAATGACTTTGGGATCATATGTGATTTGGCAAACTTCGGCATGGCCAGTTAACCCCGAACAAACTTCGCGATAAGTAGGATTTTTCAATTGGCCGCCCATGTAACCTGAAGTGACGGAGTGAACCCCTTTTAAGCGCTGATATACAGCCTCTACACACCAAAAACAACCTGCACCGAACGTAATTGTATCCATTTTTATAGAATTCTTGTTTGTTAATGTAGCGGAAGGTTTTGAAGAACTTCCGCAGGATATGTGAGCCAATGTGATGGAAATAAGTCCAATCATGGCAATATTTTTGAGCAGCTTATTCATTTCATTTTAAATTTAGCGTAGTTTTGCGCTCCGTTTTGCAGGGTATAACGAAAAAGATACATGAAAGGTTTTGAACAATCCATCGAAGTAAATTGGACTGCCGCGTGGCAAGATAGCCGATTTCGTTGGCAATTGATACTCGCTCTCGCTGTATTTACCATCTTCCCGTGGAAGGCTGATGATTATTTTCAATGGATACAGCAGCGAGAAGGCATCGTCATGCAAGATATTGTTTTGGCCAATATTCCAGCTCGGAATGTGTCCATTCCTATATTTGGCATTATATACGTCAGTGTTGTTTACTTGATTTTACGTATAGTCCGACAGCCCAAGCACTTCCTTTGGTTCGCATGGGCATTTAATATCGAAACCTTACTACGTTTTGCGTGTATATATGGGGTTGCTTTAAATCCCCCGACAGGTTTGGTGGATTTACATGATCCGATCGCCGAATTGTTTATTTATGGGGAAAACCTGGCCATCACTAAAGATTTATTCTTTTCGGGGCACACGGCAACGATGGTTTTTGTTTGTTATTTCTTGCCTAACAAAATGGAAAGAAATATCGCCTTTTTATTTACTGCGATACTCGTTGTTTTACTGCTTGTGCAGCATGTACATTATAGTTTGGATATTCTGGCTGCACCTGTGGCAACTTGGATTGCGATAAAACTCGCTAAACGCCTAATTGCTTAGTTTGGTAGATTTACTTGTCGACGACTTCAAATCAAGTTTTTCGAAAATAGAATTATTTGATTTGTATTCTGGAATGACCTCTTTGATTTTTGATACGAGGTTATTGGTATTTCCTTCTTTTAAAAGCTCTGCAATTTCCAGGATCTTAGCCTCCATAAATGAAAAGCTAGGCGAATTTACTTTGGCAATCAGAATCTTAGGATGATGGGTAGGCAAGGTGTTTTCATCCGTATTTAATAATTCCTCATATAATTTTTCTCCTGGTCGGAGACCCGTGTATTTAATTTCAATATCGCGCTCTACCCGGAGACCACTGAGGGTAATCATTTTTTTTGCGAGGTTAACAATCTTCACGGATTCACCCATATCAAAGACAAAAACCTCACCACCCTCGCCCATCGTTGCTGCTTCTAATACGAGCTCACAGGCCTCTGGAATCGTCATAAAGTAACGAGTGATGTCAGGATGCGTCACTGTTACGGGGCCACCACGTTCAATTTGTTTCTTGAACAATGGAATGACCGATCCGCTAGAACCTAACACATTCCCAAATCGAGTCGCAATAAACTTAGTTCCTACTCCTTCACTTACATTCAAGGATTGGGTATACATCTCGGCAAAACGCTTAGTTGCCCCCATGACATTTGTAGGGTTAACCGCTTTATCCGTGGAAACCATGACAAATTTTTCTACGCCATGTTCTGCTGACAAATCTGCCAAAATCTGAGTCCCTAAAATATTTACTTTAACAGCTTCGTAGGGATTTTTTTCCATTAAAGGCACATGTTTGTAAGCTGCTGCATGGAAAACAAATGCGGGTTTATGCGCTTTAAATATGGCCGACAAACGATTTCTGTCAGTCACATCAGCAATTTTTACTACTAATTCAGTATTCGAAGGCATCAAACTAGAAAGCTCATATTCGAGGTCAAACAATCCTGATTCTGATTGATCGACCAAAATGATTTTCGCTGGGAAATAGGCAATTAATTGTCGGACAATTTCACTTCCAATAGACCCTGCAGCCCCTGTAACCAATACAGATTTCGAATTAATTTCTTGGCTGATTTGCTTGTTGTTCATTTGAATTTCTTCGCGGCCCAACAAGTCTTCAATCTTCACATTGTGAATTTGATTTAAGGCAAATTCGCCATTAACCCATTTGTCAACTGGCGGGAGAATTTTCACTACAACTCCTCGATCAAGAAAGATGTCGGAAATCTTCCGTTTTGCTTGCAGACCTATGTTGTTAATCGCCATGATAACTTGCAAACCTTCGTAACGATCTACAAACTTTTCCATGGCCTCTGCAAGACTAAATACGCGAATTCCCTCAATGGTTTTATCGATTTTGGAAGCATTATCATCAATAAAACCGAGTACTTGATAATTAACCCCTCGGTCGTTTTGGATAACATTTTTCGTCAACATCCCCGAGTAACCTGCACCATAAATGAGCACTCCAACAGCGGGTTTGAATTCATTGATAAATGACTCGTAAAACGATTTCACAAAAAAACGCAATGAAACCATCAAGAAAAGGCAAATGAAAAAGTCAATTACTAAAATGGATAATGGGACATAGAGTAGGGTATTTATTCCGGAGGAATAACGCAGCGCAATGGAGACAATTCCCGTAATAATTGTACCCGTACTGACGGCTTTAAGGATTAAAACGGCATCTTCAATACTTGTATGACGAATGATTCCCATGTAGGATTTAAATCCCAGGAAAACGAAAACTCGGATAGTAAGTAGTAAGGCAAAATGAAACTGAAAACTATAAAGATCAATCTCGCTGTAATGAAAATTCATACGCAAGAGCGTAGAAAGCGAAAATGAAAACATGACAATAATCAAATCTATCGCCAGCACAAGCCACCTCGATAGAAAACGATTTGAATACCTCCGAATGAATAGAGATTGAGTCATGTCTTGGTTCACTTTTTTAATCATCATAAATTTACGAATAAACCGACCTTTAAAGAATCATAAATTACTAAATGGTCGCTTTTATTCCAAAGTGTAGTTGGCCAACATCTGTTTTATTCGATTAGGTTCATTCCACATCAGTACATCAATCATCGATAGGCCGGGAGTAAAATCATCTGATTTCCCTTGCGCATATGGCAACAAGGTTGGCCTGATGAAAGATAAGTCAACGCCCTTAGCTGCAAAAAAATCTTTCTCATAAAGGCTTTGGCCATTAAGCGCATTAATGTATTGTGACGACCCTAATTTTTTTGTCAAATGAATCAAACGCTCTGCTCGACCTTCAGCTTGATTATCCGCTAAATCTGAACTGTAGTGAAAACGCTTTTCCAGTCCTAGATATTGCCAAACAAGCTCAATACTTTGACCTGCAAGTTCAGCCATGCTCGCAGGCTGCTGAGTTAAAAGTCCACGAATCAAGGGCATCGCTTGGTCAAAATGTGGCGCTTTTTTATACGCCGACTCCAATTGAACAATAAATTTACCTGGGAATTCAGGTCCCCAGGCAACAGTAGACTCGCGAATAGTTTTGTTTTGGCTTTGCTTTTCAAGGGGAATCGTAAACAAGAACTCTCTGCCTTGCATGAGTATACGATTCCGATTAATCCAACCCTTTTTAATAAACATGACATCATCATAAAACACAAAATCATCCACAGCTTGGACTAGCTGAAAGTAGCCCAAGTAAGGGAAGAAATACGGTTGCATGATGGCTACAGACATGGCGATATTTAGTTAAATCCCGGCGCAGTCAAGTTCACAATTTGGTCTGATTTCATGACCATAACCTTTTCGTTTTTCAAATCCGTCATATACCCAATCGCAGTCACGTCCGCGATTTTTTCTACTTTTTCGAAATCCGATTGCGAGACTGTGAAGACCAATTCATAGTCTTCTCCTCCGTTCAATGCTGCAGTTAATGGACTTAAATTAAATTCCGTCGCCGCCAAATACGTCTCGTCATCAATTGGAATATTCTTTTCAAAAATGCGTGCTCCTGTACCTGAAGCTTCACACAAATGCAGAATTTCCGCAGCCAAACCATCCGAACTATCAATCATCGAAGTAGGCACAACGCCCAATTCGCGCAATTCATGAATGATATCAAAACGAGCCGATGGCTTAAGCTGGCGTAATACCACATAACTCTTATTATCCAATTCAGGTTGCATATCTGGATTAGCTAAAAAAACTTGTTTTTCGCGTTCCAAGGATTGAAGTCCCATCAGAGCTCCCCCAAAATCCCCACTTACACAGATGACGTCGTTTGGTTTCGCATTCGAACGGGTAACAACTTGAGTTGAGTCAACTACACCATTGGCTGTAACCGAAACAATCAAACCTTGTGGAGAAGCGGTTGTATCACCGCCCACTAGATCGATCTGGTAATCTTCGCAAGCGGTTTTGATTCCGGCATATAATTCGTCAACAGCCTCTACTGAAAAGCGATTGCTTAGCCCGATTCCAATCATGATTTGTGTAGGAATGGCATTCATTGCCGCGATATCCGACACCGCAAGAGTAACAATTTTATAGCCTAAATGCTGCAAAGGCGTGTAAGATAGATCAAAGTGAACACCTTCGATTAACAATTCCGTTGATGTAACAGTCAATTGATTCGCTGCTTCCAGCAAGGCTGCATCGTCACCAATACCCAATTTTGTCCAACCTTGATGCTGAGCGAATGGAGTTGCCAAACGCTTGATTAATCCAAACTCACCTAAGGTGCCTATTTCTGTTCTATTTTCCATATAATAAAAAAAGCCGCCTCAGGAGACGGCTTACAAAATGTCGAGTTGATTATGGGTTTACCAAAGCCAAGCTTACTTTTTTATTGCTCGCTTTGATGTAAGTTGTGCTTGTTTCCAAACTCAAGGCAGACGCCGAAGGTGTTCCAACGATATTAAATTCCAAGGTTCCGTTCGTGCCCGATGGAGCTCCTTCCGAACTAGTTAAGCCGTTTAAGGTGATTTTTTTATTGTCGGTCGATAACGTATATGTCCCTGTAAATTTACGTCCATCAAATTCTGTTAAAGAAGCCGCAGTTGAACTGGTCAAATCCAATTTGAATTGAGAATATCCTGATACCAAATTGCTTGTTGCTCCTTTCGAGTATTGAGTAACTCCGTCCCAAGTCGCTGAGCTTACGCTCCATGATTTGCTAACCAATTGCGATACCGTTGGCTGAGGTGTAGGAGCAGGATCAGAACCTGAAGAAGAACCGCAAGAGAGCAATTGAACACTTAATAAACAAATGAGTAAGCCTTGTACGATTTTCATAAAAAGATTCCGTTTTTCGTAAATGTAAAATTAAAAATCTTTACTAAAAAAACGGTCTTTAATCCTTTTTATTTAGCTTCGTAAAATAATAAACACAGTTTTGTCTCAAGCATTAAATTCCTACACACGATCTCAATTAGCGCTCCGAAATGGGCAAGACCGACCTGAAATTTGGGTAGCTTTCCGTGGTTACATTTATGACATGACGAATTCCAAACTTTGGAAAAACGGAAAACACTATGAGCATTGGGCGGGTCAGGACTTGACTTCCGAATTAGCGGATGCGCCACACAGTGAAAAAGTATTTGAAAAATTCACCCCGATTGGACTATTACAATGATACTATTAATTGAAAGTGGTTCGACCAAAACGGCTTGGCGTTATATCACGCAGGCGAACGAGGCTTTTGAAAGTTTCCAGTCGGCAGGCATCAATCCCTATTACCAAACAACGGACGAAATTCGTGAAGCCCAAGCAGATATGCTCCAAAAAATTCGGGACATGAAGCTCCGCTTTGTCTACTATTTCGGTACAGGGATTACGGATGATTCAAAAAAAGATATGATTAGGGCCTTGTTAACACCCGTTATCGGGGAAGCGCAACTCCGTGTTCAAAATGATTTGGTCGCTGCGGGCATATCGCTTTGTGGAGAAAAACCCGGTATCGCATGCATTCTCGGGACTGGTTCAAATTCTGGTTATTTTGAACAAGGCGAAATGCAGCATCAGGTTCCCCCACTTGGATTTTGGCTAGGTGATGAAGGAAGTGGAGGACACTTGGGCAAAAGTTTGGTATTGGCATATTTACACCATGAAATGCCTGCTGATTTACGTGGCATTTTCACCAAACGCTTCGGTGAAATGGATCGATTAACCATACTTCAGCATGCATATAAGGGAGAATTTCCGAATCGATGGTTTGCTTCCTTTTCCAAATTCTTATTTGACCATCGGAAACATCCATTTTGCTATCAATTGATTGAAAAATCCTTTCAATCATTTTGCGACTTGTATGTATTGAAATACCCACAATCAACTCAAGTACCGATTCACTTCACGGGTTCGGTGGCATTTTATTATGCCGATATACTTCAGCGTGTGTTAAAATCCAACCAATTGCACGTGGGAATAATTAGCGAAGGGCCAATGGCAGGATTAACGATGTATTACAAGGAAAAACACCGAGACCTATTTTAGGATTTTTTCAAGAATCGCTACCTTTGCATGCGAATATTTTTTAACTTGCTAATGCCTAAGCAATTCATCATCAAACCTATTCGCCGATGACCTCCGTATTAAAATCCATTGGAACGAAACAAAAAGCACTTAAGATCAATTTAGATCGAAGTATCTATGGCTCTTTCGCCGAAATCGGCGCAGGGCAAGAAGTAGCAGCCAACTTTTTTAAGGCGGGCGGAGCATCAGGCACCATCGCAAAAACGATCTCAGCCTATGACATGGCCTTTTCTGACGCTATTTATGGCGAAGAAGAATCCGGCAAATATGTTTGCGAACCGCGTTTAATTAAAATGTTAAATCGCGAGTACAAATTACTACAAGTGCGTTTGACAGAAAGTGCAGCTGAGAAGCGTTTCTTCGCCTTTGCGGATACTGTTTCTGCTTTAAATTATCAGAAGACAAATGATGCCCATGGCTGGATTGGTTTACGCTTTCAATTGCGTCCAAATGGTCCCGTGAATAGTGTTGTCATCCACGTAAACATGTTGGATAATGACAATATTCTCCAACAACAAGCATTGGGAATCATTGGAGTCAATTTGATTTATGGCTGTTATTTCTACCACGAAGATCCTGAGAAATTATTGCTTTCGCTTTTAGACGACTTGTCTCGCGATCGTATTGAGATTGATATGATTCGTTTCGAGGGAGCAGATTTCAAAGAGGTGGACAATCGCTTGATGTCCTTGTATTTAGTAAAGCACGGTTACACACAGGCGGCGGTTTTCGGACCCGATGGAAATGTGATGCAACCTTATGATGCCTTAGCGAAGAAACATATCGTGGCGATTCGTGGTAGGTTTAGACCTGTGACCAACATCTTTTTAGATATGTTGAAGAAAGGTCAATCACAATTTGAACAAGAAGCAGATGTGGATGATGATAAGGTTTGTGTGTTATCGGAATTGACTTTGCGGAGTTTGGAGGATGGGACACATAACATCAATGAAAAGGATTTCTTGGACCGTGTGGACATCTTATGTTCCTTAGGCCAAACCGTTTTGATTTCCAATTTCCACGAGTATTTCAAATTGGTTGCCTTTTTAAGTCAATTTTCTAAGCTTAAAATGGCCCTGATTATGGGTATGCCAAATCTTGAATACATCTTTGACGAGAAACATTACACGCATTTAGAGGGCGGTATTTTAAGTGCTTTTGCGAATCTATTTGGGCATAACATCAAATTATATCTATACCCAACAATCGATGATCAAGGGGCTGTTTTGAATTTGAAATCATTCAAACCAGAAGCACACCTCAAGGGATTGTATCAATATTTGATCGACAATTCGAAGTTGGAGGACATCAAAAAATCCGACGAAAAACTAATGAACATCCGTACGGACAAGGTATTGGATATGATTCAGCAAGGCCCGGGGGAATGGGAGAAATTGGTTCCTAGTTCGGTGGCTGCGATGATTAAGGAGAATGCGTTGTTTGGATTTTCTAATCAGTAGTTAGCTTAGCTTTGGCAAACCTTAGAGGATTGCCAAAGCTAGTGTTTTTAAAGCATAAAAAAGCCCAACCAAACGGTTGGGCTTTCATTTTATCAGAATCTACTTCAATAAATCAACAAACTGATCAAATAAGTAACGTGAATCATGCGGTCCCGGAGAAGCTTCCGGGTGATGTTGCACCGAGAATGCTTTACGACCTTTCACGCGTAAACCTTCAACCGTTTGGTCATTCAAGTTGATATGCGTTAATTCTGCTTTTTCGGAGCTCTTCAACTCATCCATTTTCACGGCAAAACCATGATTTTGGGATGTGATTTCCGAAAGTCCTGTCACAAGGTTTTTCACAGGATGATTTAATCCACGGTGGCCATTATGCATTTTATAGGTAGACAAGCCACATACTTGCGCTAAAATCTGATGTCCTAGACAAATCCCGAATACCGGTTTATCCGAAGCAAGGAATTGTGAAACTGTTTCAACGGCATAAGGCATCGTTGCGGGATCACCAGGACCATTGGATACAAAGTAGCCGTCTGGATTCCAATCCGCAATTTCAGCAAACGGTGTTTTTGCAGGGAAGACTTGTAGGTAGCAATCACGCTCCGTGAAATTCGTCAAGATGCTTTTCTTCACACCTAGGTCTAATACCGCAATTTTATACGTTGCTGATGGATTCCCTAAGAAGTAAGCTTGCTTGGTACATACTTGTGAAGACAACTCCAATCCTTCCATCGAAGGGATCTTCGCTAATTCTGCTTTCAAGGTCGCTAAATCTGAAATCTCGGAAGAAATCAAACAGTTCATCACACCTTGTGTGCGGATGTGGCGCACAAGCGCGCGCGTATCGATTCCTGAGATACCAACAATCCCAGCATCGGCTAAATAATCTTGCAAGGATCCATCAGCTGTTGCACGAGAATGCAAGCTTGCGAATTCATTACAAACCATACCCGCAATTTGCACTTGGTTGGATTCTGCTTCCTCTTGACTGATAACTCCGTAATTACCAATGTGCGCGGTGGTGTTAATAATTACTTGGCCACTGTAGGAAGGATCCGTGTATATTTCTTGGTACCCTGTCATTCCCGTATTAAAGCAAATCTCTCCGCCATGCGTGCCAATTTTACCTAGGGCTTTGCCGTGAAAAAGGGTTCCATCTTGAAGTAAGAGTACTGCCGGTGTTGACTCTGAAACTTTCATAAATATTAATCAAAAATGTAAAAATCCTAAAAAAAGGGCTTCAACTAAACGTTGAAGCCCTTCAAAAAAATCTAAGAAAAGAATCTTAAGCGTCTTCTCCTTTTTCTTCTGTAGGCTCCTCTGTTGCAGGTGCTTCAGGAGCATCTTCTACAACTTCAGCAGAAGGAACTTCAGCAACTGGAGCAGCTGCTACTGTTTCTTCTTTCTTAGCTCCAGCACGGCGACTACGACGAGTCTTACCAGCTTTCTCAGCAGAAGCAGCTAACATTGTTTCGTTGAAGTCAACTAATTCAATGAAGCAGATTTCCGCGTTATCACCAAGACGATTACCTAATTTGATAATACGTGTATAACCACCAGGACGATTAGCAACTTTTTCAGAAACGATGCTGAACAATTCTTTGATGGCATCCTTATTTTGTAAATAAGAGAAAACCACACGACGATTGTTTGTGCTATCTGTTTTTGATTTCGTAATCATTGGCTCAATGTATTTACGCAACTCCTTTGCTTTCGCAACAGTTGTTTCGATACGTTTGTGCAAGATTAACGAAGAGGCCATATTAGATAATAAGGCTGCTCTGTGGGAAGCTGTTCTTCCTAAGTGATTGAATTTTTTACCGTGTCTCATTTTTGTATTTCGTAAGTTAAAAGCTCTTTCGAGCTGCGGTTAGTTTACGACTTGTAAACCACCTATTACTTTAGTTTAATTTTTAATCTTCGTCTAAGCGATATTTAGATACATCCATTCCGAACGTAAGACCTTTTTCTTCGATCAATTGTTCTAACTCGGTTAAAGACTTTTTACCAAAGTTACGGAATTTCATCATATCTGAAATCTCCAATTTCGCTAATTCTCCAAGTGTACGAACATCAGCTGATTTTAAGCAGTTGTAAGCACGAACAGAAAGATCTAAGTCAGCTAATGAAGTCTTCAACAACTTGCGCATGTGAAGCATTTCTTCATCAACAACGTTATCTTCTTCCGCTTTTGGCGTTTCGAACGTCATTGTTTGATCAGAGAACAACATAAAGTGTTGAATCAAGATATACGCTGCACCTTTCAATGCATCTTCTGGGTGGATAGAACCATCCGTTTCGATATCAAGAACTAATTTCTCGTAATCTGTTTTTTGCTCTACACGTGTATTTTCAATGCTAAATTTGACATTTTTGATAGGTGTGTAGATAGAATCGATAGCAATGTGACCGAATGGAAGCTCGTTTGCACGGGGCTCATCAGCAGGTACATAACCACGACCTTTTTCGATAATCAATTCAACCTCAACTTCTTTCGAAGAATCAAGGTGGCAGATTACCAAATCAGGGTTTAAAATTGTGAAGTAAGGTGTGAATTTAGCGATGTCACCAGCAGTAATGGCTGTTTGGCCTTTTACTTTTAATGTCACTTTATTGTCTAAAATCTCTTGTGCTTTTTTGAAGCGAACTTTTTTCAAGTTTAAGATGATTTCAGAGACATCTTCATGTACACCTTCGATAGCAGAAAACTCGTGAAGTACACCAGAAATCTTTACGCTCGTAATTGCATATCCTTCTAAAGAAGAAAGCAAGATTCTACGAAGCGCGTTACCAATGGTAACACCGTAACCTTTTTCGAGTGGCTTGAACTCAAATAACCCGTGGAAGTCTGTGGCTTTTTCCATCACAACTTTTTCGGGCATTTGGAATGCTAATATTGACATATTTCGTAGCTTAAAATGATACTGAAAAAACGTTATTGGTACTGTTAATGTTAAGGATAATCCTAGGGATTATTTAGAGTACAATTCGACAATCGCTTGCTCGTTGAAGTTCTCTGTGATTTGATCTCTTTCTGGGTAAGCCAAGAATTTACCAACCATATCACTTTCAGACCACTCTAACCAGTTGTAACGCTTTGGAGAACGTCCAGCCAATGAGTTAGTCACAACTTCTAACGATTTTGATTTCTCACGAACACCGATCAATTGACCTGCGCGCAAAGAGTAAGATGGCACATTTACTACTTCACCGTCTACAATGATGTGTTTGTGGATAACCAATTGGCGTGCAGCACGACGAGTCGGTGCAATTCCCAAACGATATACTGTATTATCTAAACGTGCTTCACACAATTTTAACAAGTTCTCACCTGTGATACCTTCTTTTACAGCGGCTTTGTGGAATAGGTTCTCGAACTGACGTTCTAAGATACCGTACGTATATTTAACTTTTTGCTTCTCCTTTAATTGAACAGCATATTCAGAAACTTTTGAACGTTTCCCTTTACCGTGCATACCTGGAGCATAATTTTTGCGAGCTAATGCTTTGCTCGGACCTAAAATTGGCTCGCCGAAACGACGTGCAATCTTGGATTTTGGACCTGTGTATCTAGCCATTTTGTTTTTAAAGTCAATGCACCTCTTATGTGCAGTGAAGTAATTAAATTGTGAAAAAAAGCGGGGGAAAATAATTACTAATTACCCCTGCATAAAAATTATTAAACGCG
>CALLKB010000190.1 GCA_938008575.1 uncultured Cytophagaceae bacterium
GCCAAACCTTTGGTAACCGAAAAGGAATCAAAGACACTTTGCAAGTCACGCAAAATACCAACATTCAAAGTGGCAATATCTTTGCCCAGTGGGATTATCAAATTAATTCAAACTGGAATTCGACCGTTTCGTTAAGCGCCAATGGCTATTGGACGCAATACATCGGGAATGAACAAAACCTTACTCCGCGTTTCGCCATCGTTCGAAAATTAGGATCTCACCAACGAATCATCGCTAAAATTGCGTCAGGCTATTCTCCGCCTAGTATTGCAGAAATGCGCCCTTCGACAGGCATCATCAATACGAATCTAAAATCAGAGAAAGGTTGGAATAAAGAAATCACTTGGCGCGGGAAATATGCATTTTTCGACTGGGATATCAGTGCTTACCAATTCGATTTAGATGAAACGATAGTAATTCGTCGGGCAGCTGATGGCTCCGATTATTTTGTGAATGCGGGGAAAACGACCCAACAAGGAATTGAAATGAATTATTCATTGCGCCTGGGTAAAAGCATCAATATTCGAAATTCAGAATCCATCCAAAATTTCCGTTTTTCGGATTACGTATCTGGCACGAAAAACTATTCTGGAAATCGCTTGACAGGCACAAGTCCTTTCCAACATGCTAGTCTTGTGCAATGGGAAATTCATCCCCGTTTGACATGGAATGCCCAGTTTTTATTTACAGATTTCATGTACCTGAACGATGCGAATACGGAAATGCTACCGGCCTCGCGTGTTTGGAACAGTAAAATTTCCTACCAACAAAAACACTGGGCAATTTGGTTGACAGCCGAAAATATCTTCGATGAACTTTATGTTTCTGGACCTGATTTGAATGCTACAGGAAACCGCTTTTACAATGCATCACCCGGTCGCTATTTTCAAGCAGGCCTAAAAATCACGCTTAACTAGGTCGGGTAAAATTCAATTTTTCCATTAATTCCGCAGCATGCGAATCACTCACTGGGATATCAAAAGTCCCTATTTTGATGCGCTGTTGCTTAATTGATTCTATTTTACGCAGATTGACTATAAATGATTTATGCACACGCATAAAGCCATGTGGCATCACTTTTGCTTCCAAAGATTTCATCGTCGTCTTCGTTAACACAGGTCGGCGCTCCCCATCCAAATAGATCTTGACATAATCCTTCAAGCCTTCGATGTGCGAGATTTGTGGAATGGAAATGCGAACCAAAGAATATTCAACATTGACGAAAAAGAAATCTTCCAATGCTTCTTGTGGCGCTGCGGCAGTAGGTACAGCCGGTTTCTGTAAATTGAATAATTGATATGCCTTATTAGCCGCCAACGAAAAACGCTCCAGACTCACAGGCTTCATCAAATAATCCACGGCGTCCAATTGGTAACTCTCCACCGCATAATTATCATAAGCCGTCACGAAGATGACCAATGGTTTTTTAGCTAAGGTTTGAATGAATTGCGTGCCCAACATGCCGGGCATTTGAATATCCAAAAAAATCAAATCAATCGAATTGGATTGCAATTGCTCCATGGCCTCAAAGGCATTTTTACAAGAGGCTACCAAGTTCAAAAATGGAATTTGGCGAACATTTTCTTCGAGTAATTTACGACCCATATTTTCGTCGTCTACGACGATGCAATTCATCTTTTCCATCTGATTAATTTTGTTGTAAAGTCATTTGTAAATCCACTTCAAATACTTCCTCTGTATCACAAATCGTTAATACATGTTGATTTGGATAAAGTAAATCGAGTCGGCGTAAAACATTTTTCAATCCGATGCCCGAACTCTCATCTTTGACATCATCCTTCATTTTCCCTTTTTTATTCTTTACCTGAAAATTCAATTGGCCATGGTCAATCGAAAAAACTACATGAATGTAAGGCTCTTGGACAAATGAAACACCATGTTTCACGGCATTTTCCACAAAAGGAATGAGCAACATCGGTTCGATCCGACAACCCCTTACGGTCCCATGTACTTCGAAATCGATCGTAACATCCCCTTCAAAACGCATGCGCTGGAGGTCCACATAATTGCGTAAATACTCCAATTCCCGATCCAAGGAAACCATGCTTTGGTCAGAATCATACAACATATATCGCATCAAAGAAGACAAGCGAATCGTCACATCTTCTGCTTGTTTATCGGCCTTCGTCCGAATCAAATACACAATGCTATTAAGAATATTAAAGATAAAATGCGGGCTGATTTGGGAGCGCAAAAAAGAAAGCTCCGACTTCAATTGTTCATTGCTACGCTCCTCTTTTTCGGCTTCGAAATTGATAAATTCCAATAAGAGCCCATAGGTAGATGCAATCCCGGTAATCATAACCAAAGGGAAAATCCCCTGCGGATCAAAGAAACCTTTGTGTTGATCGAAGGGTAGGAAGTATAAGTGATACAGCGTTTGTATACCAAAGAAAATGGCCACAACTCCGAATAAACTCGCGAAGAAAACAAACACACCGAAACGCTTAAACACATGCGGAACAAGCACGAGTGTGATGACATAAAATAAGGGAACAACCGTTAAAAGTTCTAACCAAATATGCTCTGAAAACTCCGGATTAACATGTTCATGCGGATGCTCATTTTCATGCGTTTGATGAACAGGACTTAATAAAGGAAGCCCAATCCACAATCCCCAAAGAATCAGGTTAAATAAGACCTTGAAGGTTAATTTCGTTTTGGGAAGATTCCAAGCGCGCCACATAAGCTTTCATTTTGCCCTACAAAGCTAGGCATTCAAGGCGAAATAGAAAATACAAATGACCAGCCCAACAATCTTGTCGACTAGCGAACAGATCATGCAGATTTAATTATATGAAGGCGTTCGTCAACAAAATCAGTTAACATATCGAATCTCTTGTAAAGGCTCAAAAAAATAATATAGCTTGCAGAGCAATTAAATAAACCCATACATGAACTATTCAATCCGCCTAATCGCATGCAGTTTAGCCTTGTTCGCATCAACACAACTAAACGCCCAACAAACAGTACTGATTAAACAAGACAGTACAAAAAAAATCCAAACCCTTTTCCAAGGTAAAATCAATTCATTCGGACTGTCCGTTTCACCAACCTTTCAGTTTGGACCCATGGGCCCACAAGCAGGTATGTCACTGGCATTACACTTGAATAACAAATGGGAAATTGGTGGATCATTTACCCGTAGCCTTCGTGGGAATCGCGATGATTTTGCGACGGCACCACAATTAGGCCAACAATTTCATGCGCTTTCCATCGCATATACAGCGAAGGCAAATAAATTAATTCATTTGAGCTTTCCATTATTAATTGGCGCTATTACAACTCAAAACGAAGTGGCACCGATTGGCATCATGGATCCCAACACCCAACCGAATCCAATCATTGGTGGACATGGTGGATTTCGCGAGGGAGGCATGTTTTGGGGTGGCCCTAAATCATTGGGAATCCAACCTGGAGTTCAGCTTGAGTTAAATGTGTTGAAACACTTACGCGTGTTTACCGGGGCCAATTACCGTTTCGCTGTTGGCGAAAATAGCACAGATGCCATGCGCGGATTTGTAGGAACAGTAGGTCTTAAAGTAGGCTTATTTGACCGAAGTATCATAACAAAGAAAAAGTAAAATTAGATTGATCTACATAAAAAAGGCTGCCCCGGTTGGAGCAGCCTTTTATTTTGACGTCTAATCTGATTAAAAATTTCGTTCGCCAGCTTCGCGTTTACCTAATAACACGGCACCCACCATAGCTACAAAGAACAAGATAGAAACCAATTCAAAAGGCAATAGGTACTCTGAATAAAGAACCTTTCCTAAATTTTCTACCATACCTGTTTGAGAAGTAAAATTCGCTGTATTTTCAGCCGTAGGCGCTGGCATTGAATTCTTGTGGAAAGCAGCCACTAAAATCACTAATAATGTCCCAGCAACAACAGACCCAGCCAATTTCACTAATGAGCTTTTCGATTCCGGCATATTCTTACGCAAATCCAACATCATGATTACGAAAAGGAATAAAACCATGATAGCACCCGCGTAAACGATGATATTCACGGCCATCAAAAACTGTGCGTTCAACAACACATAATGACCTGAAATACAGAAGAATGTAAACACCAGATACAAAACGCTGTGAATGGGATTTTTTGCAAAAACGACCATCAGTGCACTCAAAAGTGTCAAGGCTGACAGAAAATACCAAATATTTGTAATCTCCATAATATGATTATTTCCAACCGTCGCGCAAATAGCGCTGGTCCATGTTTTCTACTAATTTATCTTTCCCGTAAATCACTTCGTCGCGTGTGCTAAATACAGGTACCATTTTGTCATGACGCAAGAAGATGGCTTCTTTCGGACAAGCCTCCTCACATAAGCCACAGAAGATGCAACGCAACATATTGATTTCATACACTTTCGCATATTTCTCTTCGCGGTACAAATTCTCCTCCCCTTTCTTACGCTCTTCAGCCACCATCGAAATCGCTTCCGCTGGACAAGCTACTGCACATAAACCACATGCGGTACAACGCTCAGCGCCTTGTTCATCTTTTTTCAAAATGTGATGACCGCGGTAAATCGGACCTAAGTAACGCTGTTGCTCCGGGTAACGAATCGTTACCGGCTTTGAGAAAAAGTGCTTTAAGGTCGTTGCCATACCGCCCACAATCGCAGGTAAGTACATGCGCTCCGCCAAGGTCATTTCACCTTGTTCTAACACCTTTGTTTTATTACTTAATTTCATATGCCTAAGCTATTTTTTTCTTTCTTGATAGGGCATCATTCACGATTAAACCCACAAACAAAATAACAATACCACCTAATCCTGCAAGAATCGGTTGGTCAATTAATATACCAAATCCTGTTACCACGACATTGAACATCGACAAAGGAATTAATCCTGTCCAACCTAATCCCATCAATTGGTCATAACGGAAACGAGGCAATGTCCAACGTACCCACATGAATACAAAGACAAATAATAAGGCCTTCCCGATCAATGCACCCATTCCAATGAAGGCAGCCGCGTTAGAACCCAATTGAGCCGCTACAAATGAATATCCTGGATAATCATAACCACCAAAAAACAAAGTTGCCATCACCGCTCCTGAAATAAACATGTTGATATATTCCGCGAACAAATAAAAGCCCAACTTCATCGATGAATATTCTGTGTGGTATCCTCCAATCAATTCCGTCTCACATTCAGGTAAGTCGAAAGGCGTACGATTACATTCCGCAAACGCGCAAATCAAAAAGATCACGAAGCCAATCGGTTGTTGTAAGATATTCCAGTGACCGGCTTGTTGGGTTTCTACAATCGCCTTCGTCGACAATGAACCTGAAAGCATCAAAATTGCGATAATCGACATACCCATCGCTAACTCATACGAGATGTTTTGAGATGCCGCACGAATGGCTCCCAACAACGAATACTTGTTATTCGAAGCCCAGCCACCTACTAAAATTCCATAAACACCTAAGGATACAATTCCAAAAACCCATAAAATACCGATGTTTACATCGATACCCTGTAAGTCAAAGGTTACACCAGCTACTGTCACGGTATCCCCGAAAGGAACCACAGCAGAAGTCATTAAGGCTGTTAGCATCGACAAACATGGACCTGCGATAAACAACCATTTATTAGAATTTGCGGGGATAAAATCTTCCTTCATGAACATCTTAACCGCATCCGCTAAAGGTTGCAAAATACCAAAAGGACCTGCGCGATCTGGACCGATACGGTCTTGCATGAAAGCCGCAATCTTGCGCTCAAAGTACGTTGAGTATGCCGCGATACCTAGCGTAATCGCAAATACGATTCCGATAAAAATGGCTTTGGCCGTAAATACACTATCAATAAATAACAATACGAGAATTAAAATTACCGCATATATTCTAACATAAGTACTCGCTATCCAGCTATTTAAGTTTAAGTTACTGTTCGAAAAAATAGATAAATGATTGGTTTCTTGTGCTTGTGACACCCAATGACCATTGCTTACATAATAAACATCAAATTGATCTTTGCTGGGTAAGGCACTTAGGTGATCGGTAAACAATAGTTTGGGCAGAGTCATTTGTTGCACTTCATGTGCATGCTCCACTAAATGTAGAAACGAATCCTGGTTGGTTTGGGGGATAACCTGGAATACCTGATGGGAGGAATGATCGTAGATACCCAAACTATACGTTCCATTGATTGGCATATCATTCACTTTTTCGACCAATGAATTCCAGGTTAAGCTAGAGCTGTTGGCGGAAATGACTAGTAGCGTATGTATTGAATGGGTGCTTACTGAATCTTTGTTTTGCTTTATAGTAATCGTGTAATAACATAGAAATAAGTAAGCTATAAGCAGGATAAATCGTAATATGTACTTAAAAACAAGCACGCGCGTAATTTGAAATACCTTCCCTTTGGCAACATAATACTTATAGACCATCAGCAAAGAAGAGCCTAGAAACAATCCTATTAATAAAAAGGCTATTTCTTTTAAATTCATAAATGGGGTAAATTCAATTAAATTAAATTGCTATTTTTACAATTCTATCAAAAATAGCATGGATATATTAAAAA
>CALLKB010000191.1 GCA_938008575.1 uncultured Cytophagaceae bacterium
ATTGCGATTTAATTCCAGATGCCAATGCATTTCCCTTCTCAGCAAGTCGAATATAGACATCTGGGTCTTCTGTAATTAAATTTAACATCGCTAAGCCAGCTGTTGTAGCTAACGGATTACCACTTAATGTTCCAGCTTGATACACCGGTCCGGCTGGAGCAATCATATCCATGATTTCAGCCTTGCCTCCATAAGCACCTACAGGTAATCCTCCACCAATGATTTTACCTAATGTGGTTAAATCGGGCTGAACTCCACAAACGCCTTGATAGCCACTTGCCGACTGGCGGAATCCCGTCATAACTTCATCAAAGATTAACAAAGCGCCATGTTGGTCGCATAAGCTACGTAAACCCGCTAAGTATCCTTCAGCAGGAATAACTAAACCCATATTGCCAACAACCGGCTCTACGATGACTGCAGCGATTGCACCTGGATTCGAATCAAATAGATTACGTAAGGAATCTAAATCGTTATAAACAGCCGTTAAGGTATCTCGAGCAGTTGACACCGTGACACCTGGACTATCTGGAGTTCCTAAGGTTGCAACGCCTGAACCTGCAGCAATTAAAAAGGAATCACCATGTCCATGGTAACAGCCTTCAAACTTGATTATTTTATCTCTTTGGGTATAAGCACGTGCTAAGCGAATCGCTGCCATCGTTGCCTCTGTTCCTGAATTAACTAATCGTACTTTCTCGATGGAAGGAATCATCGAAACGATCTTCTCCGCAATCAATACTTCTTTTAAACTAGGTGCTCCAAATGAAAAACCATCTGATAAAGCCTCGCGAACAGCCGATTCAATTGCTGGATGAGCTTGTCCAAATAACATGGGTCCCCAAGAACCAATTAAATCAATGTATTCGTTACCGTCAACATCTTTTAAATAGGCTCCATTGGCGGATTGAATAAATACAGGGTTTCCACCAACAGATTTGAATGCCCGAACAGGGGAATTAACTCCCCCCGGGATTAAAGTTTTAGCCTTCTCAAAATAAGTGTTACTTAATTTACCCATTATTTTTTCTTACCTTTTTTTTGATCTTCAGCTGCTTTTTGTTGTTCTTCCATGGTCTTCAATTGTGTTTGAAGATAGGTTGAGAAACGAGATTTCTTAGCTCCACCACCTGCTTTGATTTTCGCACGATTAGCTTCTAGTAATGCTTTGATTTTATCTTCATTCACAAATTTGCGAATCGCTAATTGTTGGCCAATAGTCACCAAATTGGAAATAAAATAATAGAAACTCAAACCAGCAGGGAAGGAGTTCATGACGAACATAAAAATGACTGGCGTTACATAAGCCATCATCTTCATGTTGATCGGTTGGCCTGGTTGATCCGGTGTAATTTGATTATTGTAATAACCGTATGCTAATTGCGATACAGTCATTAACAAACAGAATAAACTGATGTGTGAACCATAAAATGGAATATTGAATGGTAGATTCAAAATAGAATCATAAGTCGATAAATCTTCTGCCCAAAGGAATGATTCTTGACGTAGATTAATCAAGTTGGGGAACAACATAAATACCGCCATAAGAACTGGCATCGTTGCTAATACGGGAATACAGCCGCTTAATGGATTAACGCCAACTTCCCCATACAACTTCATTGTTTCTTGTTGAACGCGTGCAGGATCATCGCCGATCTTCTCTTTGATGGCCGCGATTTCAGGTGCCAAAATACGTGTTTTGGCCATTGAAACATACGATTTATATGTCAGGGGCAAAAGGGCAGTTTTGATAATTAATACCAATACGATAATTAAAAGTCCATAATTGAAGATGATACTTTCTAAAAATCCGAATAAGGGTACGAAGATGTATTTTGTAATCGGCAACAAGAAATCGTAGCTCAATTTAACGTTCTTACTGAAAGACGGCGCTACGTTCTTGACAATGGAATAATCATTTGGCCCAAAGTAGAATTTGAAACTTGATTTACCTGAACTTAAATCTCCCATGGGTGCTATTAATTGAGCATCCAATGTTTTAATCGCGACAGTATCCATTGGGTTGGGTGTCGCAGTTAAATTGGCTTTGGTAAATAAGGTACCCTGTGGAACTAATCCCGCTAAGAAGTATTTCTTTTTAAACGATACCCATTGCAAAGACTGACTAAGGTTTTCATTTGTAACGGATGTAGGATTTTCACTTAAATAGTCAAATTCTTCATCTTCCGTTAATAAATAATTTATCGTGGCCTTACGCTCTTCTTGTGCATCTTTCTCGGTTTGTGTAACGTTTTCCTTCCAATGAATGAAGTATTCATTTCCTGTTAACTCGGGAGCAATTGCTTTAGCGTCAATTGAATAAGCTAATTCATAACCTGATTCCGGCAATTGATATGATTGCACAATGTTTTTCCCATTTGGCAATGTACTAGTGAAGCTTACTTGGTTTTTAGATTGAACAACTTGATAAACTAATTTACCTAGTGATAATTTCTTCCCATTTGTTGGGATTTCTACATCGAATAAGTCCTTTTGCGCATCAAATAGTACGATACCATCTTTTTTACCAAGCGTATAATTCTTATAACTCTTGTAATTTTTCAATTGTACGGATACTAATTTTCCACCAAAGTTGGAAAGCGTAACTCGCAAGTTTTCATTTTCCAATGTATACAACTGCTCTTTCACTTGTACACTTGAATCTGCAACAACAGCTAAAGCTGAATCGGTTTTGGTCGTAGCTTTTGTTGGTTTCGTTGCTACAACTTCTTTTTTCGGTTGTGCAGTTTCTTTGGGTGCAAAGAAATATTGATAGCCAAGTAACATGGCCATAATAAGCACTATCCCTGAGATTGAATTCTTATCCATAATGAATTATAAGACTACTTTGAGTTTTTGATGAATGGTACAGCATGTTGGTATGCTGCTTTAATAAACTGAACAAATAGGGGCGAAGGTGCCTCTACGGTTGATTTGTATTCCGGGTGAAATTGAACACCCACAAAGAATGGGTGATTCGGTAATTCAACGATTTCAACCAAATTCGTATCAGGATTGATACCTGAAGTAATCATTCCTGCCTGGTGAAATTGATCTAAATAATCGTTGTTGAATTCATAACGATGTCTGTGTCGCTCTTGAATCAAGGATTTTCCATAAATTTTAAAGGCGTTTGTGCCTTTTTCAATCTTGCAAGGATATGCACCTAAACGCATCGTTCCTCCTTTTTCGGAAACATCCTTTTGCGAATGCATTAGGTCAATTACTGGGAATGGCGTTTCTGGATTCATTTCAAATGAATGTGCGTCTTCTAAGCCAACAACATTACGAGCAAATTCAATAACCGCGCATTGCATACCCAGGCAAATTCCCAAGAATGGAATATTGTTTTCACGTGCATATTTAACTGCATTGATTTTTCCTTGAATTCCACGTTCTCCAAATCCCGGAGCCACAAGAATACCATCTAATCCAGCTAATGATTCCTCAATATTTTCCTCTGCAGTTTCGGAAGAAATCCATTTAACATTGACTTTAATTTCATTGGCAACACCAGCATGAATAAATGCCTCTGCGATTGATTTATATGAATCTTTTAATTCAACGTATTTACCAACAAGCCCAACGGTAATTTCAAATTTTGGATTTTTTAACTTGTCCAAAAACTTTGACCAGGCAGCTAGGTTAGAATCCTTATCGTTGTATATATCTAATTTGTAAAGTACGCGGCTATCTAAACGTTCCTCTTTCATCAACATAGGAACATCATAAATGGTCTCTGCGTCGCGCGCTTCGATAACATCTTGCTCAGATACGTTACAGAATAAACCAATCTTGCGTTTCATTTCCTGAGGAATTGGATGTTCCGTCCGACAAACCAAGATATCTGGTTGAATACCTGATTCCGATAACTGTTTTACGGAGTGCTGAGTCGGTTTAGTTTTTAACTCTCCCGCTGATGCCAGATATGGAATAAGTGTTAAATGAATAAATAAGGTGTTTTTCTCACCCAAATCCCATTTCAATTGACGCGCAGCTTCGATAAATGGCAATGACTCGATGTCACCCACGCAACCACCAATTTCAGTGATAACGATATCAAATTTCCCGGTTTCACCTAAGATTAAGATATTACGTTTGATTTCATCGGTAATATGAGGAACGACTTGAACTGTCTTTCCTAAATAATCACCTTTTCGTTCTTTAGTAATGACATTATGGTAAACACGACCCGTAGTAATGTTATTAGCTTGACTTGTAGGGGTATTCAAGAAACGCTCATAATGGCCTAAGTCCAAATCTGTTTCAGCACCATCATTTGTCACATAACATTCTCCGTGCTCATATGGATTCAATGTGCCTGGGTCAATGTTAATGTAAGGATCAAACTTTTGAATGGTGCAAGTTAGCCCTCTTGCTTGTAATAATTTGGCTAATGAAGAGGCTATGATGCCTTTTCCTAATGAACTTGTTACTCCGCCCGTAACAAAAATGTACTTCGCTTTTTTATTATTCCCCTTGCCAGACATTCTTTTGTTTTGTTTATTGGTTACGGGAAACAAAGATACGAATAATAACCACATCGAATTAATCCTATTTTTATTTTATCTTGCATTGTAGATAGTTTTTTTAAGATTTTATGTCCCTCCAACTTTATTCTGCCTCTGCTGGTTCAGGCAAAACCTATACGCTGACTGTTGAGTATATCAAGTTGGCCTTACATGCTTACGAAAGTAGGGGCTATTTCCGTCGGATTTTGGCAGTTACATTTACCACCAAAGCCGCCGAAGAAATGCGTTCGCGGATTATCGAATTTTTATCGGGAATTGCTGTTGTTGATTCATTGCCTTTGAGCGATCAATCTACTTACAGGGAGATAATTGCTAGTATTCAAGAAGATTTCACAAAAGAAAATATTCATGTTTCAGATGCTGAATTAATCAAAAGAGCACAGCATACACAGCAACAAATCTTACAGGACTATGGTTTATTTTCTGTCATGACCATAGATGCTTTTGTGCAACGCTTAAGTTCTACCTTTATTGAGGAGCTAAATCTTCCAAGTCAATTTGAAGTTCTATTGGATTCTAATCAATTGATTGATCAGTTATTAGACCAATTATTAGATAAAGTCAATCAATACGGTGACCCGATTATCACGAATTTGATTGTTGATTTTGCCAAATCTGAGGTAGGGGATGGTCGGAGCTGGAATTTATTGCGACAAAATCTCCATGATTTTCTGAAAATTTGCCTGAACGAAGATTATTATAAAATTAAAAAGGACATGGATCCGCTGCGAATCGCAGATTTTCTTCAGATTGAACAACAAATTTCCTCCAATATGCAAGAAACGAATGCAACGCTCATTCGTTTGGCTAATCAATTCCTTGAGGTGCTTTCAAATGCGCAGATTGCTGGGGATATGTTAGCCTATGGCAAAAATTCTTGTGCGGGCTACTTTTCGAAAATAGTTTCCAATGGGGAATTTGAGGAGCACAAACTTTCTTATTTGCGGACAGGTGTATCTACGGGAGTTTGGACTTCCAAAAGTCAAGCTGATGAGATTAAACGACAAGTTGAGGCTGTTGCTGGTCATTTAACGACTATTGGCCAAGAGTTTGTTGATTTATATGATGCTGAATCCCCGCGCTATTTCTTGTTTAGGCTTATTAAAAAAGATTTAAAGAAAATTGCTTTATTGGCTTCCATTACGGAAGAACTTCATCAGTTTCAAGATGAAAATGCGGCCGTTTCAATTTCAGAGTTTTCTAAACGTTTATATGATGTTATTGCAAATGACCCAGTTCCATTTATCTATGAAAAATTAGGGGATCGTTACAATCATATTTTGATTGATGAGTTTCAAGATACTTCTATGCTGCAATGGCAAAACTTTATGCCTCTATTGGAACATGCCGTTTCACAGGGCAAAAAGAATTTAATTGTTGGCGACGCCAAACAATCCATTTACAAATTCCGCGGTGGTGAAGTAGGTTTGATTTCTTCACTTAAGTCGGAAGACAATTCCTTCATCGAACAGAAATTACAAGATAACGCCTTCGATCTAGAACGCTTTTATTACCTAAAAGAAAATCGGATTTTAAATAATCTGGAATCCAACTATCGGAGTGCCCATGAAATAGTACAATTCAATAATGATTTTTTTGGTTGGATATCTGCAAATCCAGCGTTACAGAGTTTGTCTGGTTTGGTTTCCCCAACGTATGGAGTTGACCTAGCACAAATACCACGTGTGAGTCCTCAAAAGTTTTCGGGAAAAGTAGATGTTCAAGTTTACAAAAAGCCTTTGGCAGATAATCACGTTGAATTGGAGGCCGAATGGATGTTGAGTCGGATTTTGGAATTAATTGATCATGAAATTCAGGCCGGTTTTCAATACAAGGATATAGCTATTTTAACTCGGAAGAATAAGCAATCGAAATTCTTAGCTATCCAATTGAAGGAACGAAATATACCTGTTATTTCATCGGATTCCTTATTGGTTCATTATGCCAAAGTCGTAGGATTTTTGATTTCCTTCATGCGCTTGAAGACGCAAGCGCAAGATGAGTTTCGTTATAAGGAGTTATTGTTTCAATATGCCGACTTGTGTCAGGAACCGCTCGATACAGCTATTTTAGCGGTTGAGCACGCTAAACATACTGATTTCTATGCATTAGCGATTACTTATTTTACTGATTTAGGATTTGTATTTCAAAAAGATGAATCACATGTGGTCGCTTGGGTGTACGGCTTAGTTTCAACCTTTAACCTAACGAGTTATTCTGTTGAAATCGAATATTTATTCAAGTTGCTAGATGTAATCAATGATTTTGTTTTGCAGAAGTCAGATAATTTTGTTGCCTTTTTAACTTATTACGATTCCAATAAGGCTACATTTAGTATTGCAAGTCCAGAAAGTGATAATGCGATTACGATTACAAGTATTCATAGATCTAAAGGCTTGGAATACCCGGTTGTGATTAGTCCGTTTGTTAGTTGGACGCATCAACCTAAATCTGAGCAAATTTGGTTTGATCTTAAACCCTTTCATTTTGAACCCTTGCGTTTAAATGAAAATGTAGCGCTGAATTATTATTATGGAAAAGTTACACCAAGTGAACTTGTGCCATTTGATTCATTAGCTATCCAACAACGATCGGAATACGACTCGGTGTTTTTAGATTCGTTGAACATGCTTTATGTGGCATTTACGCGACCAAAACAGCATTTACATATTCTATTGGCCGTTCCTAATCTGGAAGCGCATCCCATGACGAAAGGTGCTTTTCAAAAATCCTTAGGTCAGGTTGTGCTGGATTATTGTCAATCTAATCCTGATTTCATTTCCGTTATTCCTGATTTTGTTCAAGACAAAGATTTTATTGACTATTATATTCTCCAAAATGCTGATCAGTTTTTGAAGTATTCGCATACGGAAAAGGCTTCAAATTCAAAATCTTTTGTGTTGTCAACCCAAATTCAAGACGAAGTTGATTTCAGGATTCAATCGAATAAGGAAGATTTGTATACCAGCTCACAATCCAAACGAGAGCGAGGCGAGCGGGTACATGCGATATTATCTAAAATTCCAGATTACGAATATTATTCGCTGCACAAAAAGCGTGTGTTACATCAGATTGACGATGAGACGGTTGGATTACTAGATTCCCTTATGTCAAATAAGGCCATTAAGTCATATTTTGAGCCCAAAGAATTGCTTTTTTCTGAACGTGATATCTTGTGCCCAGATGGCTCCATTATTCGTCCGGATCGCGTTATCAAGCAAGGAGAGGATGTTATAATTATTGATTTCAAGACAGGTAAGGTCGAAGAGAAACATAAGTCGCAATTAGAGAATTACAAAAAGTATTTATTCGAACTTGGCCATAAATCAGTCAAAGCCGTACTTATTTACATTGAAACCCAAATCATTGAAAGTGTTTAAAAGACTTTTCTTATTTGTAAGTCTGTCGGTTCTTATGGCTTCATGTCAATTGACTCGTCGGGTGGGTCATCTTTTTTCGAATAATTCAGCAAGTATCTCGAATTATTCAAATAAAGAAATAGATAATCTTATCGAAACCGCATTTGATTACCAAGGCGTTCCTTATCGAAATGGAGGAACGGATGAAAAGGGGATGGATTGTTCCGGTTTTTTGTTTCGGGTTTATGCTGATAATAATTTGTTGATTCCGAGGCCTACGGTCCAACAAGTTTTGTTTGGAATGCCTGTTTCTCTAAATGATACACAGGTTGGCGATTGGGTATTTTTCAAAACCAATGGTGCCGCCATGATTAATCATGTTGGATTAGTTACAAAAATCAAATCGGCAGACGCCATCTATTTTATTCATGCAAGTACGAGTAAAGGAGTCAGAGAAGACTTATTGCAATCAAAGTATTGGTTGAAGGCCTATGATAAATCATTGCGCCCCTATAAAAATAATTCAAATTGAACGATTGTTTCTCCGTAGACTTAGCGTATTTTTGCATGCATTTTTAAATACATCATGGGAAAAAAAGTAATCATTATTGGAGCAGGTGGAGTTGGTAATGTCGTTGCGAAAAAGTGTGCAATGAATCCTGCCTTCTTTTCAGAAGTTATTTTAGCATCTAGAACATTGAAAAAATGTGATGCCATTGCAGAGGAAGCTAAGAAAATTGGCTTACCTACACAGATTCAAACACGTCAAGTAGACGCGGATGATGTTCCTGCTTTAGTGGCATTATTCAATGCTGAAAAGCCTTTCATGGTAATTAATGTGGCTTTACCTTATCAAGATTTAACCATTATGGATGCTTGTTTAGCGACAGGTGTTCATTACATGGATACGGCGAATTATGAGCCTAAAGATGAAGCAAAATTTGAATATTCTTGGCAGTGGGCTTATCAAGAGCGCTTTAAAGAAGCAGGTTTGATGGCTTTGTTGGGCTGTGGTTTTGATCCAGGGGTGACGGGTGTTTATACGGCGTATGCCAACAAACACTATTTTGATGAAATGCACTATTTGGATATCATTGATTGCAATGCAGGAGATCATGGCAAGGCATTTGCGACCAACTTTAATCCAGAAATTAACATTCGTGAGATTACGCAGAAAGGAAAGTATTGGGAAAATGGTCAATGGGTTGAAATCGCGGCAATGTCGATTCATAAGCCGATTAGCTATCCAAATATTGGACCGAAAGAATCATATCTTTTATACCATGAGGAATTAGAGTCCTTGACTAAAAACTTCCCTACCATCAAGCGTGCGCGTTTTTGGATGACGTTTGGTCAAGCTTATTTGACTCATTTAGAAGTATTGCAAAATGTAGGAATGACCTCCATTCAGCCTATTAAATTTTATGGAATGGATATTGTTCCATTGGAATTCTTAAAAGCTGTATTGCCAGAGCCTGGAACATTAGGAGAGAATTATTCTGGCCAAACATCCATTGGTTGTCAAATCAAAGGTGTAAAAGACGGTAAAGAAGCTACGTATTATGTATACAACAACTGTCATCACGCAGATTGTTACAAAGAAGTTCAAGCACAAGGTGTTTCGTATACAACAGGTGTTCCTGCGATGATCGGTGCTGCCTTGATGTGTGAGGGAACTTGGTTCCAAGCTGGTGTTTATAATGTGGAGGAATTCAATCCTGATCCGTTTATGGAATTATTGAATGTGCATGGCTTACCTTGGAACGAGGAGGTTAATGGCGAATTACCTCACGAATACTAGGATAGGATGCAACTATACCCTGAAATTTCATCGCCAGCTTATGTGTTGGAAGAAAACTTATTGATCAATAATCTAAAGCTTTTGCAGCGCGTACAGCAAGAAGCAGGAGTAGAGATTATTTGTGCATTGAAAGGCTTTTCGTTCTATCATGTTTTCCCAGTAGTTAAACAGTATTTAGGTGGTGCAACAGCAAGTTCGCTACATGAGGCTCGTTTAGCTTTCGATGAAATGGGTAAAAAGTGTCACGCGTATACTCCTGCTTATTTGCCTGCTGAATTTGATGAATTTATGTCGTATGCAAGCCACATGACATTCAATTCCTTGAATCAGGTGAATCAATTTGCTTCTCAAGCCAATCAAAAGGATATTTCTTGTGGTATTCGTATCAATCCGGAGTATGCCGAGGTAGAAACGGATATGTATAATCCTTGTATTGCGGGTTCTCGGTTAGGAATTAGAAGAAGTGATTTAGGCGATCAATTGCCAGCAGGTATTGAAGGATTGCATTCCCATACACTTTGTGAAAATGATTCGTTTGTACTAGAACGTACACTAGCTGTTATTGATGCCAAATTCGGTGATTTATTACAACAAGCCAAATGGCTGAATCTAGGTGGTGGACATTTAATTACGCGTGCGGATTACCAGGTGGATCATTTGATTCAGGTATTAAAATCCTTTAAAACTAAATATCCGCATCTAAATATTATTTTAGAACCTGGTTCTGCAGTAGGTTGGCAAACAGGTTTCTTGAAGTCTACCGTATTAG
>CALLKB010000192.1 GCA_938008575.1 uncultured Cytophagaceae bacterium
AGAGGAAATAGAAAAGTGAACGATCCACATGCAGAAAGTACTTACCAGTCTTTGGAAAAGTATGGTAAGAATTTAAATGAATTAGCAAAGGCGGGCAAAATTGACCCAGTGATTGGACGCGACGAAGAGATTCGTCGGGTCTTGCAAATCCTTTCCCGACGGACCAAAAACAATCCTATGTTGGTAGGTGAGCCGGGTGTAGGTAAAACAGCGATTGTCGAAGGCTTAGCCCAACGAATTGTATCAGGTGATGTGCCTGAGAATTTGAAGTCCAAAATTGTCATGTCCTTGGATATGGGATTGTTGGTAGCTGGTGCCAAATATAAAGGTGAATTTGAGGAGCGTTTGAAAGCGGTAATCAAGGAGGTGACGGATTCCGATGGTGAGATTGTCTTATTTATCGATGAGATTCACACCTTGATTGGTGCTGGAGGCGGTGGAGAAGGTGCCATGGATGCAGCGAATTTATTAAAACCAGCTTTGGCGCGTGGTGAATTGCATGCGATCGGTGCGACGACTTTAAAAGAATACCAAAAATACATCGAAAAGGATAAAGCTTTGGAACGTCGTTTTCAATCCGTGATTGTGGATGAACCGGATGTTGCGGATGCGATTTCCATCTTGCGTGGTATCAAGGATAAATATGAATTGCATCACGGGGTGCGAATTCAAGATGATGCAGTTATTGCGGCAGTGGAATTGTCTAGCCGATACATTTCGGATCGTTTCTTGCCGGATAAGGCGATTGACTTGATGGATGAGGCTGCTGCGAAAATGCGTTTAGAGATTGATTCCGTGCCTGAGGCGATTGATGATATTCAGCGGAAGATTATGTCCTTGGAGATTGAGCGCGAAGCGATTCGTCGGGAAAATAACAAGGAAAAAGAAGCAGTCTTAAATCGTGAATTGGCTGATTTGTCGGAGAAACGTGATGCTTTGAAAGCGCAATGGCAATCCGAGAAAGGCGTTTTGGATACGATTCGTGCGGAGAAAGAGAAGATTGATAAGTTGAAGTTGGAGGCCGATCAAGCGGAGCGCCAAGGAGATTATGGCAAAGTGGCTGAAATACGTTACGGTCGTTTGGTAGAGTCCGAACAGAAATTGAAAGATTTACAAGAGAAGTCACAGGGAGAGAATGGTATGTTGCAGGAAGAAGTGACGGCAGAGAATGTGGCTGAGGTGGTTGCGAAGTGGACAGGTATTCCGGTAAGCAAAATGCTGCAAACGGAAATTGAGAAATTATTGCATCTCGAGGATGAGTTACACAAACGTGTGGCGGGCCAAGACCAAGCGATTGAATTGGTTTCGGATGCGGTGCGCCGATCACGTGCGGGCTTGCAAGATCCACGCAGACCGATTGGATCCTTCATCTTCTTGGGAACGACGGGTGTGGGTAAGACGGAATTAGCGAAGTCTTTGGCATCCTATCTGTTCAATGACGAGAATGCAATCGTTCGTATTGACATGTCGGAGTACCAAGAACGCCATGCCGTTTCGCGTCTCGTGGGAGCGCCTCCGGGATACGTAGGATACGATGAGGGCGGTCAATTGACGGAAGCCGTACGCCGCAAGCCTTATTCGGTTGTGTTGTTGGATGAAATTGAAAAGGCGCATCCGGATGTTTGGAACATCTTGTTGCAGGTGTTGGATGAAGGCCGATTGACCGATAATAAAGGTCGGACGGCGAATTTCAAGAACACGATTATCATCATGACTTCGAATATTGGTAGTCATTTGATTCAAGAGAAATTAGGCCAAATGGAGGGCTGGAACAATGCCATTGTTTTGGAGGAGGCGAAAGAAGAGGTGATGGCTTTGTTGAAGCAACAAGTTCGCCCCGAGTTCTTGAATCGGGTGGATGAGGTTGTCTTGTTTGAACCATTAACGCAGGAGCATGCTCGAAAGATTTTGAGCATTCAGTTTAAGGAGATTCAGAATCGTTTGGCGGAGCAACATATCACGATTGAAGCGACCGAGGAGGCCTTGGATAAATTAGCCAAAGAAGGATTTGATCCTTTGTATGGCGGTCGGCCGATGAAGCGAGTTCTCCAACGAGTTGTGTTGAACGAATTGTCGAAGTCCATTTTATCGGGTAAGATTCAAAAGGAATCCGCGGTGTTGATGGATGTGGATAAGGAGGGCAATTTGACCTTTGAGAATGTGGAAGTGGAGATTTAAATAGGGAACCCCAGGCGTAAGCCTTTAGAGCCCCAGACTAAAGTCTGGGGTTTTTAACTTTATAGCCCTAGGCTTTAGCCTAGGGTTTGCTTTGCGCCGATACCCCAGACTAAAGTCTGGGGTATTTTATTTTTAGAGACGCGAGGTATCGCGTCTCTAAAAGTTGCCTAAAAATTCTGCCAACAAACCGGTCTCGTAAACCGATAAATGGCTTCAGTACCTACCGAAGTACTGCGTGCATCCGTAGTTGCCGGGAAAGGCCCTCCATGCACCATCGCAGGGGAAACTTCAACTCCCGTAGGGAAACCATTTAAAAGTATACGCCCAACCTTTTGGCTAACTTCATCGATGAGTTCATCTAACGTTGTAAGCTCAATGGGTTCCGCTTGAATGGTTGCGGTTAGTTGGCCTGGCATCTGTTCCGTAAAGGCAATCATCTCAGCTAAATCTTGACAAACAACAGCTAACGTACAAGGGCCAAAAACCTCCTCCATCACCTCAGGATACGCTAATGCCTCCTTTACGCTCGTGCTAAATAAACTTGGAGCCGGACTTTCTGAAGCCGTTAGTCGTTGTGTAGCGGGATGATGATTCAAAGTCGTAAAACCATGCTCAAAGGATTTTTTGATCCCAGCAGTTAAAAAGGTGCCCAAAGGCATTGGGTTTAATTTCGAGGCCAAGGTATTTAAAAACGCTTGATCCTTTTCGAGGATAACAATCAAGCCCGGATTGGTACAAAATTGGCCTACACCTAGACAAATGGATTGACTGAATGCATCTGCCAAACCTTCGCCTTGCGATGCAATTCGATCGCTAAACAAGTAAACGGGATTGATGGAACCCATTTCGGCATAGACAGGAATAGGAACTTCGCGTCGAACAGCTAAATCAAATAAGGCTTTACCTCCCCGATAGGAACCTGTAAAAGCGACTGCTTTTGTTAAGGGGTGTGTCGCCAAATGCCCGCCTATTTCATGTCCTTGGGCATGAAGAAGCGAAAAAGTGCCATCGGGCATTCCTGTTTTTTGAGCCGCTTGTTGAATCGCCTGGCCTACTAAATCACAGGTATTTGGATGAGCAGGATGTGCTTTGAAAACCACAGGACAACCGGCAGCCAAAGCGGATAAAGTATCTCCTCCTGCCACAGAAAAGGCTAAAGGGAAATTGCTCGCCCCGAAAACCACCGTAGGCCCTAAGGGAATTTGTGTTTGGACCAAACGAGGCTTAGGTAGCGGTTGGCGTTCCGGCATCGCTTCATCGACGATTTCTCGTTTCCAAGTAGGGTTTGATATGAAATTGGCAAATGCTTGAATTTGGCCGATCGTCCTACCTCTTTCTCCGCTGATGCGTGCTTCAGGTAATCCTGATTCCGCACAAGCTGTTTGGATTAATAGATCGCCAATGGCTAAAATTTCATCAGCAATTGCGTTAAGAAAGCTCGCCCGTTTTTCGTCGGAAATTTTGCGAAACGTTTTGAATGCCGAGGAGGCTTTCAATAGAGCTTCATTTGCTTCGTCAACCGTTGCTTCGGTAAAAACTTGAGGTAAAAATTCGCCCGTAGCTGCTTGGACCCCTTGAAAGTTCCGGTGACCGGCTGCTTTTGTTTGAAAGCCTATGAGTTGTTTTCCTGTTAAATTCATGGGTGTACGGTTTGAATCAGCGTGCCGATGGGCTCGATTTGTATATGTATTTCGTCGTTTGCTTGTAAGGTAAATGGAGGATCTGGCACGATGCAGGTTCCGGTCATTAAATAGGCACCTTGTGGGAAGCTCATTTCGCGAGTTAAGTAGTCCTTGAGTTCGGTGTGGCTACGTTTCATTTGGGAAATGGTCGTATCACCTTGAAATACTTCTTGCTTCGCTCTGAAAATGCGCATGGAAATAAGCGTTTCGGGAGCGAGAGGGCTTTCAGTTACTAATAAGCATGGGCCAATTCCCGCGGAGGCGTCGTACACTTTGGCTTGTGGAAGATACAGCGGATTTTCCCCTTCAATATCCCGTGAGCTCATGTCGTTGCCGATGAGGTAACCCGCGATTTGTTTGTTGCGATTAATAAACAAGGTCAATTCCGGTTCTGGGACATTCCAAACGGAATCCTTACGGATTCTAACGAGGCCATTTTGGCCTACAGCTCTTAATTTATTGCCTTTATAGAATATTTCAGGTCTTTCCGCATCATAGACTTTGTCGTAAAAGGTATCTCCTCCGGATTCTTTGGATTCCTCCATGCGGGCCACTTTACTCCTTAAATAGGTCACACCAGCTGCCCAAATCTCTTGAGATTCGATAGGTGTTTGAATGGAAGCGCGTGAATTGCCAGCGTATAACTGTTTTTCGCAGAATTGAAATAAATGAGCTTGATTGATGCAATCATCCCAATTTTCGGATAAGACTGAGGTCAATTGCCCTGACGCATTTTCGATTTGGATACCCGAATCGACGCGGTAAATTTTATAGTAGTTCATAGGTTTAGCTAGCATGTAAGATGCTTTAAACAAATCTACTGAATGAAAGTCGAAGGGAAAAGGGTGGAGGCTTATAAATTTGGAAAGGAGAGGTCTTCGTCGATGAGTGGCCAATGTACCCCAGTTCCCGAAGGACTAATTTCGAATGTGTTTCGTTCGATGCTGGAAGCGTGCATCAATTTTTGAGAAATAGTAGCTAAAGCCGTTTTGATTGATTTTTTTTCACCTTGAATGATGATCATATCACCTTCAAATCGAATTTCCCGAATGTGTTTTTGATTTGATTTCATTGGTAATAGTTGACATAATTATTCCAAGTTTTGATGATCCTAGGTAATTGCTCAATTAAAAGTTCTTCTATTTCTCGTTGCTGGATTGGCTTCAAATTAAATGAATTTGCATAGGATATCATATTCAATTTTTGACTAATCCAATATTTTACTTCAGTTTCACCTTTAATTGCATGGATATGCATTTGTTCTTTTCCTTCATTGGAATAAAAAAATACTCTCCAGCCTTTTTGTTGAAAAATAGTGGGCATTTCGTTTGATTTGCCCGAAGTAAACCAAACAATCGTTCGACTGATCTTTTAAAACTGATAATCAATTTAGATTATCAAAAGATTGATTTTAAAAGGTTTCTAATGCCTTCTCAAAAGCATTTTGGATCTCCGCTGAGATGCGATGCGGGAAACTAAGTTTATACCAACAATCATTATTGACCTCTTGCTCGACAATTTGAATGGGATATTTTTTGATCACTTTCATGACTTCATTCATTTGGGGATAACTGAAGCGGATTTCATAGGTGTCCATCGGTTCGATTTCGATGATGTTGGCTGCTGCAAAGGCTTCGAGGCTTGCTTCTTTATAGGCTTGAATTAAGCCGGGAACGCCTAATAAGGTTCCTCCAAAATACCGAACCACCGCAACGAGTGTGTAGTGGACATTGTTTGACAGAATCGTATTTAAAATCGGTTTACCCGCACTTCCCGAAGGCTCCCCATCGTCGTTCGACCGGGCTTCTTCCGGCGTAAAACCGAGTCGGTAAGCGTAGCAAATATGCCGAGCCTTCGGATGCAATTCCTTCAAGGAATTTATCTGTTCCTTGATATCTTCGACATCTTTCACGGGAAATACATATCCGATGAATTTACTTCCTTTATCTTTGTAGAGTCCCTCGGCGGGTTGTGAAACGGAAAGATAGGAATCAGGAAGGGACATGCTTGCAAATAAAAATTCAATTTATGCATAACAATCATTTTTTCCTACGAATCTTAGCTCGGGAGCTACGTCAAATTTTGACCTATGCGCGGCTCAAGCAATGTTTTTCGCAGGAAAAGGATGAATTGGTTATTGGATTTGAGCGGCAAAATGGACAAGATTTTTGGATCAAATGTAGTTTTGGTTCGCAGTTTTCGAGTTTGCAATTTCCGGATGATTTCCGAAGGGCCGGTCGGAATTCTGTGGATTTGTTTTCTGATTTGCTTCTTCATGAAGTGCAAGATGTACGTGTTTTTGAGAATGAGCGTGCTATCGGTTTATATTTTCTGGGTGAACAGGTTTTGGTTTTGAAGTTGTTTGGCAATCGATCCAATGTAATCCTTTTTCAAGTGGGAGAACATCAAGGCCAATTTCAGAAACGATTAGGCAAGGATTTCGATTTGACTTTGGGACAATTGGATCGGTCGATCGATCAGTCCTATGAAGCCTTTCAAGAAGCCGAAGGGGATTGGATGGCATTGTACCCAACTTTAGGAAAAGAAGGAGGCAATTATTTGCAAAGGTTGGGCTATACGAATCAATCGATGGAAGGTCAATGGAAACTCTTGCAGCAAACGTTGCAATGGCTTGATGTACCCCAGATTTCGATCGTTGAGACGACTAAAGGAATTGCATTGACTTTATTTCCTAATGATGGAGAAGTCCTGTATCAAACGAAGGATGTGTTTGATGCTTTGAATCAATTTTATTCCTTGCATTATTCAGTAGGGGAGTTTCGTCGGGAGAAAACTTTGTTGATGGAAACTCTGGGTAAATTACACCTTAAGGCGATTCATTACCTTGAAAGTTTAGAAAAGCAGCAAGTTAAAAGTGATTCGAGTTTAGCTTATGAAGAAATTGGAAATATTTTGATGGCCTTTTTGCATCTGATTCCCTCAGGAGCTAAGTCGGTTGAACTAGATGATTTTTACCACGGAGGAAAGGTTACTATTAAACTAAATCCGTTGTTGTCGGGCCCTGAAAATGCCGAAAATTACTATCGAAAGGCGAAGAATTTCTCCAAAGAAATTGCGCAATGGGAAGCAACGGTTGCTAGGAAAAAGGCTGAAATTATTGAATTAGGGGCCCAACTGAAAGGCGTTGAAGCGGCTCAGGTTCGCAGGGAGTTGAAGCCTTATTTACAATATTTAAAAGTCCAACAATCAACTAAACAATCGTCGGAAGAGTTGCCATTCAAGCAATTTGTGACATCGGGCTGGACGATTTGGGTGGGCAAAAATGCAAAGAATAACGATTTGTTGACGCTGAAATACGCGAAGAAATTTGACATTTGGTTACATGCGAGGGATGTTTCGGGTTCCCATGTGATAATTCGAAATCCCCAACAACTAACGGTACCCAAACATGTGATTGAGAAGGCTGCAGAACTTGCTGCTCATTTTTCTAAACGGGCGACTGAGTCGCTTTGTCCTGTTATTGTGACCGCGAAAAAATATGTTCGAAAGACGAAAGATTTATTACCTGGGCAAGTGATTGTCGATCGGGAGGAAGAGGTTGTATTGGTTAGGCCGAATTATTGGGAATAGTATAATTCCGTTAAATCCTTTTCTTTTCTCCTGAAATACCCTATTTTCGCAAAGATTACCCTTAACTAAACCCACTTTTTATGCAAGCACACAGTTTACAGCTGCTCGACTATCTCGTATTTTTATTTTATTTCATCGTCGTTTCAGGCTACGGTTATTGGATTTACAATAAGAAAAAGTCAAAAATTGCGGATTCAAATGATTTCTTTTTAGCGGAAGGATCATTAACCTGGTGGGCCATCGGTTCTTCCTTAATTGCATCAAATATCTCTGCTGAACAGTTCATTGGGACTTCTGGAGATGGTTTTCAGATGGGTTTGGCGATCGCTACTTATGAGTGGATGGCAGCAGCAACGCTATTGATTGTTGCGATTTTCTTCATGCCGATCTATTTGAAGAACAAGATTTTTACCATGCCTCAGTTTTTAAATAGACGGTATAATTCCACTGTGAGTTTGATTATGGCCGTTTTTTGGTTGTTGTTATACATCGCGGTTAACTTAACATCCATTTTATATTTAGGAGCTTTAGCTGTTTCTACGATTTCCGGATTAGACTTCACGGTTTGTATGATTGCGATGTCGGCATTTGCCATTGTAATCACACTAGGCGGAATGAAGGTAATTGGTTACACAGACGTAATTCAAGTAGTTTTCTTGGTATTGGGAGGTTTGGTGACTTCTTATTTGGCCTTGAATTTAGTTTCTACACGTTTTGGAGGCGAAGGAGTTGTGAATGGTTTGAATCATTTAATGACCAAAGCGCCCGATCATTTCCACATGATTTTCAGCAAAGACAACTCAAATTATCCATCGCTACCAGGTTTAGCTGTGTTAATTGGGGGTATGTGGATTGTCAACTTAAACTATTGGGGTTGTAATCAATACATTACACAAAGAGCTTTGGGAGCTGATTTGCCAACAGCCCGTAACGGGATTTTGTTTGCTGCATTCTTAAAAATGATGATGCCAATTATCGTGGTTTTACCAGGTATTGCGGCGTATTTATTGTGGAAAGATGGTATGTTCCAAGCAGAAATGATGAAAGATGGCGTTTTGAGCAAGGATAATGCTTACCCAGTGTTATTGAACTTATTGCCAGTAGGATTGAAAGGATTATCGTTTGCAGCATTAACGGCTGCCGTGGTTGCATCGATGGCGGGTAAAGCAAATTCGATCTCAACGATTTTCACGTTGGATATTTATAAGAACTACATCAATCCGAACGCAACTGAGAAACAATTGGTTTCGATTGGACGTCTTGCAGTAGTTGCTGCTATAATCATCGCTATTTTAATTGCTCCTTTTATGGGCATCGATAAGAAAGGTGGTTTCCAATTCATTCAGGAGTATACGGGGTATTTTTCACCGGGTATTTTTGCCTTGTTTATCATGGGATTCTTCTGGAAACGTACGACTTCAAAAGCAGCTTTATTCGCTTTATTGGGTGGTGTAACTTTCTCTGTAGTATCTAAGTATATTCCTACTTGGACAGGCGTTACAGATTCTATCTTCTATTCGTCTTTCCAAGATGCAGATGGCATGTATGTGATTCCATTCATTGATCGTATGGGATGGGTATTTACATTCTGTATCACATCGATGGTGGTTATCTCATTGTTAGATCCTGAATCGAAGAACAATCCAAAAGGCTTGGAAATCGATGCGAAGATGTTCAAACTTGAACCTTCATTTATTGCAGGGTCGGTGGTAATTGTGATGATGTTGTTGATGTTGTATACTTATTTTTGGTAGGTAAGAGTTAAGAACTAAGAGTAAAGAGTTACTTTACTACTCATATAAAAAACCTCAGGATTTATTCTGGGGTTTTTTTATATAAAAAATGCCCGATGTTTTCACCTCGGGCACTCAATATATTCTTAATTCTTCACTTTTAACTCTCCACTCTCCACTCTCCACTCTTAGTTCTTAACTCTTACCTCATTCAAAGCGCCCCTTCAATAATCGAATCCACTACACTCGGATCCAATAAGGTCGACGTATCTCCCAAACTCCCAAATTCACCCTCTGCGACCTTACGTAATATTCGGCGCATGATTTTGCCTGAACGGGTTTTGGGTAAGCCTGTGACGAATTGAATCTTATCCGGTTTGGCGATAGGCCCGATAACACGTGCTACAGTCGCCAAAATATCTTTTCTTGTTAATTCATCATTAATCGTTGGATGCTCGCAGATTACATAGGCATAGATTCCTTGTCCTTTGACATCATGCGGAAATCCGACAACTGCAGACTCAATGACACCCGTGTGCATATTGATGGCATTTTCCACCTCAGCTGTTCCGATGCGGTGGCCTGAGATATTCATGACATCATCGACCCGACCAGTAATGCGGTAATAGCCATCTTCGTCGCGCATACATCCATCGCCGGTGAAGTAAAGTCCCGGATAGGTTGAGAAATAGGTTGATTTGCAACGTTCATGGTCGCCATACGTCGTACGGATAATGGATGGCCAAGGGTATTTGATACACAAGTTTCCATTGACGCCATTTCCCACAATTTCCTTGCCATTTTCATCGACTAAAATCGGTTGGACTCCAGGCAATGGAAGTGTGGCAAAGGCAGGTTTCAACGGCGTAATTCCAGCAATGGGAGAGATCATTAATCCTCCGGTTTCTGTTTGCCACCAGGTATCGACAATTGGGCAATTTCCTTTTCCAATCTTCTCATGATACCACTGCCAAGCCTCTTCGTTGATCGGTTCGCCGACTGAACCTAATACGCGCAATGAACTTAGGTCTTTGCCTTCCAAAAACGCATCACCAAAACCCATCAGCGAACGAATCGCCGTAGGAGCCGTGTAGAAAATGTTGACCTGATGACGTTTGATGATATCCCAGAAACGACCTGCATCTGGATAGGTCGGGATTCCTTCGAATAATACGGAAATCGCCCCATTCAATAATGGGCCATAAACCAAATAGGAGTGGCCTGTGATCCAACCGATATCAGCCGTACAGAAGAAGACATCTCCTGGATTGTATTGGAAAACATTGGCAAATGTATAGGCCGTATAAACCATGTAGCCACCACACGTATGTACAACGCCTTTGGGTTTGCCGGTTGAGCCTGAGGTATAAAGGATGAATAAAGGATCCTCCGCATTCATCGGCTCTGCAGCACATTCTTCGGATGCTTGTGCCTCTTCCTCTTCCCACCATAAATCCCGGCCTTTCAACATGGAAACCGGCGTTTTCGTACGTGTTTTGACGATGACTGTTTCTACACAAGGACAAGAAGTTAATGCCTCATCCACGGTTTCTTTCATCGGAATGCTTTTATTCCCGCGAACAGCACCATCCGTCGTTATCACGATTTTACATTGCGAGTCATTGATCCGATCCGAAATCGATTGTGCTGAAAAGCCGCCAAATACAACTGAGTGTATCGCCCCGATACGGGCACAGGCCAAAACGGCAATGGCTAATTCGGGAATCATCGGCATGTAAATACATACCCGATCCCCTTTTTTGACCCCTTGCGCTTTTAATACGTTGCTGAACTTACAAACCCGAGCGTGTAATTGGCGATAGGTCAATGTGATGGCCTCATCTCCCGGTTCGTTAGGTTCATAAACAATCGCTGCCTGATCTGGAATTGTTTTTAAATGACGATCCAGCGCATTGGCAGTAATATTCATTTGACCATCTTCAAACCATTTGACTGAATAGTCATCAAAACTCCAATCCAAAACTTTGGTAAATGGTTTAATCCAATCAAATTCATTGGCAATATTCGCCCAGAATTCTTCTGGTTTTTCAATACTTAGGGAATACGCTTCGTGGTATTCTTGTAAACTCGTAATTCTCATTGTTTTATTGGTCAAATTCACCGCGCAAAGCAAAATATCCGAAAAGGCTCATGCCAACCGTGATGAAGGGAGCTAAAATAAACGTGTAAATAATGGCTGGGACTAGATCGTTGCCTCCTTTTTGCCACAAAGGAACAGCTTGGAAATAGACGAGGTATAATCCCGTTGCAATGCCTAAAACCATCCAAACGATACCTAATAGTCGTTTAAGACCATTCATTTCGATTTCCTTTTTGATTTTGGCATCTTTCATGTAGACCAAACCGATGATCAAACATACGGATATCATGGCAATAGGGTAGTTTAATCCTTCCAAATAGGGCTTTGCAATGCTGGTATCTTTGGCAGCTGTGGTGACTAAAAATGTCGCAATCGCAGGCATTAATCCACCAAATATTCCATTTCCAATGTGATAGGGGAAAGACATGGAGGTGTAACGAATTTTAATGGGAAATAATTCAACCAAAAATGCTGCAATAGGTCCGTAGGCCATGCTCACAAAACTAATTAAGCAAAAAATGAGGCCTACTAATTTCCATTGAATGTCCGCTGGGACATGGATTTTGGAACCAGAATCCGAAATTGTCTCGATACTTCCATCGGTAAATGTTCGAACCGTATTTCCTTTTTCATAGGAAATCGAACCTGTAACTTCCGTTTTTTGCTTCGTGTCTACTAAATCGTACATTTTCGAAAAGATAGGCCTGTAAAGGATAAGTGCTAATGCCATGCCGGCCAGCATGATTCCTTTACGTCCAATTTTATCTGATAACGCGCCAAAAAGCACAAATAGGGGAGTTCCCGCGAGCAAACCAATGACTAAAATCAGATTCGTTTGGGTTTCTTCTAAATGGCATATTTTCAATAAAAATGTTTGAGCATAAAATTGCCCCGTATACCAAACAAGACCCTGTCCCATGGTTGCGCCGAACAAAGCCAATAGCACAAATTTCAAATTTAATTTATTGCCAAATGATTCTTTTAATGGGTTTTTAGCCACATTTCCACTCGCTTTAGCTTCCTCAAATAAGGGTGATTCCGCCATGTTTTTACGGACAATGATGGATCCGATGACCATAACGATGGAGATGAGAAATGGGATGCGCCAACCGTAATTATCAAATTCTTCTGCAGATAAAACACTTCGGGTGAGCATGATCACACCAAGCGAAATGATTAATCCGAGCGTCGCGGTGGTTTGAATCCAAGAGGTGTAAAAGCCCCTTTTATGCTCAGGAGAATGTTCCGCCACATAAGTTGCTGCACCGCCATATTCGCCACCTAATGCCAAGCCTTGCAATAAGCGCAGAACTAAGACCAAAATGGGGGCTAATGCTCCGATGCTTTGATAGGAAGGGATTAATCCGATGCCGAAAGTCGCTCCGCCCATCAACATTAAGGTCACCATGAACGTGTATTTCCGACCAATCACATCTCCTATTTTGCCAAAGAACAAGGCACCAAAGGGACGTACAACAAAGCCCGCCGCAAAGGTGGCTAGGGTATTCAAAAATGCTGCTGTGGGATTGTCGGTAGGGAAGAATTTAGTCGATAAAACGGTTGCTAAACTGCCAAAAATGTAGAAGTCGTACCATTCAATCAATGTACCAACCGACGAGGCGCCGATGATGTAGCTTAATTTTTTGTTCACAGGTTTAGAATTTTAACACAATATATTGATTTTTTAGCTAAAATTACGCTCTCAAATTATTCGAAAAATGACTGATTTTAAAGAAACCCAACGCTTTACGCAATGGTGGTTGTGGTTGATCTTGATAGGGACATGGGGCTCAATTATCTACGCGTTTGTTCAGGAGCCGCCCCAAACAAATGTGGCCTATTTTGTCACAGGTTTTATCGCATTAGGATTACCAATTTTGTTTTGGCAGATGCGTTTAACGACGCGCGTTAGCACTGATGGAGTTCATGTGCGTTTTGTTCCCTTTCACTTCAAAGAACAATTTTATGCTTGGGATTCGATTGAATCTGCACAGGTTAGGACCTATCGTCCTTTGTTGGAATATGGTGGTTGGGGAATCAAATATGGGTTCAACGGTCAAGGAAAAGTATTTAATGTGGCTGGGAATCAAGGCCTTCAATTGCTATTTAAGTCGGGGGCGAAATTGTTAATCGGAACTCAAAAGCCAACCGAAATTCAGGCCGCTCTGCCAGTGTAGATTATCAAGTTCTTGGACAATTTATGTCAATAAAAAAACGTTCGCAAGTTAGAGCAGCTACGCTGCCGGGGTCACGACCCCGGCAGCGTTTCCCACCGCGCGCGGCTGAAGGCCGAAAGCGCGAAATGCCAAAATAAAGCCGTAACTTGCGGCATCATTATGAGAATGCTTGTTATTTCCAGTTATTACTCATAAGCACACATTCTCATTTTAATATGACATTTCAAGAGTTACACCTCATTGAGCCGATCTTAAAGGCACTCAACGAGGAGGGTTATACGAACCCAACACCCATTCAAGCACAAGCGATTCCGATTGTATTAAAAGGCACCGACCTATTAGGTTGTGCCCAAACAGGTACTGGAAAAACTGCTGCTTTTACTTTGCCCATCATCCAATTAATGGATGCCAAGCAAACCTTCCAAAAACCAAAAAAAATTCGTGCCTTAATCGTAACTCCCACACGTGAGTTAGCGATTCAAATTGGCGAAAGCTTTAAAGCTTATGCACGTCACACTTCCTTGAACTATACCGTTATTTTCGGCGGAGTAGGGCAGAGTCCACAAGTTTCCGCCCTTCGTGCCGGAGTCGATGTGGTTATTGCTACTCCAGGTCGTTTATTGGATTTGATGAATCAAAAACATTTGTCGATTGCCAATGTTGAATATTTCGTTCTCGATGAAGCCGATCGTATGCTCGATATGGGCTTTATTCATGATGTAAGAAAACTATTAGCTGCATTGCCTCGTCAAAGACAATCGCTCTTTTTCTCGGCAACCATGCCTCCAGAAATCGTTCAATTGGCCGCGTCTATTTTGCGAAATCCTGCTGAGGTATCTGTTACGCCTGTTTCCTCGACCGTTGAAATCATCAATCAATCCGTTTATTTTGTTGACAAAAACAACAAGAATACCTTATTGCTCGATATCCTAGAAGATACCAAAATCAAAACTGCCCTGGTTTTCACACGGACAAAACATGGTGCCGATAAAGTTGTCAAGGTACTATTGAAAGCTGGTATCAAAGCTGAAGCGATTCACGGAAATAAATCCCAAAATGCACGTCAAACGGCATTGAAAAACTTTACGGCTCAAACAACGCGTGTATTAGTTGCGACCGATATTGCCGCGCGTGGTATTGATGTGGATGATTTGGAATATGTCATTAATTTTGAATTACCGAATATCCCAGAAACCTATGTTCACCGGATTGGTCGGACAGGGCGTGCGGGTGCCAATGGTACTGCCATTTCCTTCTGTGATATTGAGGAAAAAGCCTATTTGAAGGATATTGAAAAGGTTATTGGCAAGAAAGTTCCTGTTGTGGAAGCGCATCGTTACCCGATGAAGGTTTTAACAATCGAGAAAAAAGCCAAACAAGGACCTCCAAATCGTGGAGGAAAACCTGCTGGACCTGGAGCTGCAGCGAAACCTGCCGATAATCCGCGTTCGTTCGATAAAGCAAAAGCTGGCCGTAAATGGTACGGCAAAAAGAATACATATTAAGATGAAAAAAACACTTTTGGTCATTGCGGGTCCTACGGCTGTTGGCAAAACAGCTTTATGTGTCGAAATGGCCAAAAGTTTTCATACCGAAATCATCTCCGCCGATTCTCGGCAATTTTACCAAGAATTGAGCATTGGTACCGCAAAACCCAGTCGAGATGAACAGGGTGGTGTCAAGCATCATTTCATTGATTCTCATTCCATTCACGACTATTTTTCCCCGGGTGATTTCGAGCGTGAGGCCCTGAAAGTCCTGACGGATTTATTCCAAACACATGATATTGTCATCTTGACTGGAGGTTCAGGTTTATACCTAAAGGCCCTCATGGAAGGTTTGGATGATATGCCCGATGTGGATTTAAATCTACGGGAAAACCTGATGCTTGCTTTGGAAACGGATGGTTTGGAAAAACTCTTCACTCAACTTCAGTCCTTAGATCCTGAATATGCCACGAAAGTGGATTCGCAGAATCCCCAACGGGTTGTGCGGGCTTTGGAAGTATGTTTATCTACTGGCAAATCCTACACGTCATTCCGCAATCAGCAAAAAGCCGATCGTCCTTTTGAGATGATTAAGATCTGCCTAGACCGACCGCGTGAGGAATTGTATGCGCGAATCGACTTGCGCATGGATATGATGTTGGCCGACGGATTAGTTCAAGAAGCCAAAGATTTTGAGGCTTTTCAGGACCGATACGCCTTAAAAACCTTAGGCTACAAAGAAGTATATGGTTTTTTCCGAGGTGAGTATGACGAAGCCGAAATGGTTCGTTTGTTGAAGCGAAACTCTAGGCATTATGCCAAAAAACAATTAACCTGGTTCCGTCATCAGGATGACTTTGAGTTTGTGCATCCCGACAAAGCAATCGATTACATTCAAGGCAAGCTTAAATAAGCTTCTAGACCTCCTGTAACATTTTGGGCGAGATAACCTTTGGCCATTAACAGCCGACAGGCGATTTGACTTTGCGTACCGTTGTAGCAGATGACGGTGTATAAAATCGTGGGATTTAATTCTTGGATGCGTGTTAATAAATCATCCAAAGGGATGTGGATACCCCCTAAATCAAAATCCGCTCGTTCCCTGGGCGTTCGAATGTCCAACAGGGAAAGAGCGGATAAATGTTCCTTGAAATCGTTCGCGGAAATGGATTGCATCTTAATATCCAGCGGCTTGCCAAGCGAGCATGCCACCTAATACGTTGCGAACATTCGTGAAACCTTCGCTTTCTAAATATTCTTTGGCACGACCTGAACGTGCGCCAGAACGACAATGCACTAAAATTTCTTGGCCTTTCCAGGCTTCGATTTCTTCCAAACGGTCAGGCAATTCGCCCAAAGGAATCAGTTTTGCCCCGATGTTGAATTCATCGAATTCATATTCTTCGCGGACATCGATGAGGTTCAAGTTTTCCCCTTTGTCCAAACGCTCTTTTAATTCTTCAATTGTAATATCCATGATTATTGATCTTCGCCACCCACAACCCAAAGGTCGATCAGGTCGCCAGGTTTAACACTTGTTCCTTCGCAAGTCGCACAGCTCTGTTTAAAGACAGTTCCTGCGGGAAATGAGTCATTCGCTTCGTAGGTGATTTTACCCACTTTTAAATTCATTCCTGCCAAAACAATGGTCACTTCATCCATTGGCTTACCCACAAAATCAGGAATCTCCATGTCGACATCCGCCGTACCATTTCCGATGTATAAATCGACCATCGTACCTTTTGGGATACTTGCACCCGCTTCTATTTTTTTGCCAAAGGCTTGAACTTCAATAACTTCCTTCACACGCGGGTCATTCACCTCATGCACTATTCCTTTGCGCAAGCCAGCAATGTATAATTGTTGCTCCGCACTGCGAACCGACAATCCAACTAAAGTTGGCAACTTAATCGTAGGCGGTGTTTCTGAATTAATCGTAATGTAAATTTTACGACCTGATTTTACTAAAGCATTTGGCAAAGGATATTGGGATAAAACTGTCAATGGAGGTTTATCAGCCGTATACGTGCAATCAGCTACCTCGTAAGATAAGTCATTGGCATCAATGGCCTCTTCCATTTTGTCGACTGTCATGCCCTTCAAATTAGGCACTTGAATCGTTTCGCCATGGTGCGTACTCCAAGGTAAATACACAAAGAAAAAGCCAAAGAATAACACAAGAAACAACGAGATTAATATCGCGATGTGTGTGATTAAGTCCTTCTTAGATTGCGTGGGTATTTGAGCCATGTGTGGAAATACGTATTTGTTGCAAGATAGTTAAAACAATAACGCAAGGCAAATGGAAAGATAGACGGTAGAGGTAAGTTGACTAGTTGGATTATTAGTATCTGACTTTTAGCATAAAAATGTTGTATCATATTTTTCATGTTAAGAGGCCAACGTCTACAGTCTAATGTCTAAGGTCAATAAGACGCGAAGTATCGCGTCTCTACTATCGAAGGTCCAACGTCCAATGACCAACGTTCACAGTCTAAAGTCCAACGTCGATTAGACGCGAAGTATCGCGTCTCTACAATTGAAAGTCCAAAGTCCAAATTCCAATGTCCACAGTCTAAAGTCCAACGTAGATTAGACGCGAGGTATCGTATATCTACAAGCCAGCGTCCAATGTCTAAAGTCCAAAGTCTAAAAAAATCCGAAGCAAAAAGTATTCAGTTGCTTTTGCAGACTGATACAATTCACTTCGGACTTAATTCCTCCGGACTAGCGACTAGTGACTGACGACTAGCGACTAATA
>CALLKB010000193.1 GCA_938008575.1 uncultured Cytophagaceae bacterium
AGACGGCTTGAAAGAGAACGTTATCGTAGGTCACTTGATTCCAGCAGGTACAGGTGTTCGTCGCTACCAAAACATTTTAGTAAACTCAGCTGATGAGTTGAAACATTTGGAAAAAGCGACTGCAACGGAAGTTGAAGAAGTGAAAGAAACAGCAGCAAGCAACTAATTTCTGCTTGTAGCTTACGATTAGAGAACCCCAGACGGCAACGTTCGGGGTTCTTTTTTTATCAGCAACTTGATAAATGCTTTTATCGAATAAGGTTTCGTTCTTTTCCTGACCAATTTCAAGCATGGTTAAGATCAAACAACAAGATGTCAAGGATTGCGGGATCGCATGCCTTGCCTCCATCGGACAACATTATGGATTGCATGTGTCTTTTGCAAAAATCCGGCAATGGGCCCAAACGGATTTGCAGGGCACGAATCTCATGGGCATGTTACATGCTGCTTCATGCATGGGTTTTGGAGCGAAAGCTTTGCGCGGCACACGTGAAAATTTAACGCACATCCCACTGCCTGCCATAGTACATGGCGTACTTGAAAATAGACTGACCCACTTCATGGTCATGGACCGGTTTAATGAAAATCATGTATTTGTCATGGACCCAACGGACGGGCAAAGCCGGAAAATGTCCTGGGAGGAATTCTGTAAGTTTTGGACAGGGATTATAATCTTGATAAAACCGGGTGACCATTTTAAAGCCTACCAGGAACAAGTTGGTTTGAGGGGACGAATTTGGGATCTAATTCGACCTTATAAAACGCGTTTTTTGACGACTTGGGTCATGGCTTTATTGTACACGGTGTTGGGATTATCGATGAGCTTATTCATCCAACAGATTTCGGATGTGATTATCCCCTTGAAGCAGTATGCGGAATTACAGATCTATGCCCTCGCCATGCTTGGCATTTTACTTTTACAATTCGCTTTGCAAGCTTATAAAACGCGGAGCATGCTGGATATCGGACAAGCATTAGATCAAGGAATTATGCAGGGTTATTTCAGCCATATTTTCAGGCTTCCTCAGCGATTTTTTGATACATTTCGCGTGGGGGAAATCATGTCGCGCGTAAGCGATGCTGTAAAGATCCGCCAGTTTATTAATGAGGTTTTAATCGAGGTGTTATTAAATGCGAGCATCGTTCTGAGTGCGTACGCCCTCCTATTTTGGTGGGACAAACGATTAGCTTTATTGATGCTGCCACTTATACCGTTGCACGCGTTGATTTATGCTTGGAGCAATCGCTGGAATCGAAAACATGAGCGAAAGATCATGGAAAAAACGGCCCAAATGGAAAACCATTTAGTCGAATCCATTAGTCGGGCCAAAACCGTCAAAATGTATGGAATACATGATTCCCTCCAGTCGCAAACTCAGGCATTATTGAACGAATTTCTGGGTACGGCCTATCAATCGAAACGGATGAATTTTAAAGCGGATTGGGCGGTACAATTCATGCGGGCGATTTTTTTGTTGGCATTACTCTGGCAAGGAGGGTCATTGGTGATGCAAGAACGCTTAAGTATGGGAGAATTATTCGCGCTATTTGCTTTGTACAACTATTTCTCTGGACCCATGGCTCAGCTCATACAAGTGAATAAGGCATTTCAAGCCGCTAAAATTGCGAGCGAACGCCTATATGATATTCTAGATACAAACGTAGAAGATATGGGAAGTAGGCAACCGAAACAATTGCGTTCAACCTTAGCCTTCCAACAAGTAAGTTTTCAATATGGGTTTCGAAAAATGATACTCAAGAATGTCAATTTGGAACTGAATCAGGGAGAATTTACGGGTATTGTAGGGGAAAGTGGTTCTGGGAAGAGTACGCTTTTTCATTTAATCCAAAAATTGTATGCCACATCTTCCGGAAGAATAACCTGGAATGGGGAATCGATGGAGCGTTTGTCGACGGAGGTGCTCCGACAAAAAATCGCCTGTGTTCCGCAAGAAATTGAATTGTTCAATGGAAGTATTGCGTCTAATATAGCCTTAGGCGATGCAAATCCTATTCAGGAACGTATGAAAGCAATCATAGATTCCTTGGGCTTAGCAGACATGATTAATCATTTGGACCATGGACTAGAAACGCTTATTGGGGACCATGGAATCGCCTTATCTGGAGGCCAAAAACAACGAATAGGGATTGCGCGGGCTTTGTATCGCCAACCCGAAATGATACTTCTGGATGAATCCACTGCGGCATTGGATGTTGCGGCAGAGCAAGAGGTATTGCGTGCGGTTCGGGATTTTGTACCCACGGTGGTATTGATTAGCCATCGGATGCAAAATTTTCAGGATGCCGACCGGATTCATGTCATGCAGGCTGGAACCTGTATCGAGACAGGCACCCATCCAGAATTAATGCGGGAAGGAACAGCCTATTTTTCCTTACAAGCAAAACAAAATGGACAATTGGTTTAATCTCTCCTTGCACTTTAGTAAATTCAAAGCTTATAACAATTGATCATGGAAAACCCTACAGAAGAGAACCAACTGAATATTGAATTACCTGAAGAATTAGCGGAAGGCGCTTATGTAAATTTGGCTTTGATTGCCCACTCCCCATCTGAATTTGTCATGGATTTTATCCGCATTTTGCCAGGTATTCCTAAAGGAAAAGTGAAGTCACGTGTTGTTATGACGCCGGATCACGCTTATCGATTATTACAAGCCCTGCAAGAGAATGTTCAACGCTATGAAGATAGTTTTGGACCCATCAATAAGGATGGGAATGATTCAGGATTCCAATTTCCGATGAGCTATAATGGCCCAATAGGAGAAGCGTAATCGTTTTAAAAATTATATTCTTACCTAAGCCCGAAAAACTTCGGGCTTTTTGGGTAAAAAAGGGGTTAATGAGCCTTTTAAGTGGAAAGAACAACAATCGCATCAGGCATGGCCATATTAAATAAACAAAATTTAGCTGCAGGATTTAGCTCAAAGATATCAGTCCAAACCCCTAACCCAGCCGTTTTCGACTACCCTGAAAAAGTATTGCAATTCGGGACGGGTGTTTTGTTACGCGGATTATGTGATTTCTTCATCGATAAAGCGAATCGTACAGGCCAATTTAAAGGACGCGTCGTGGTGGTTAAATCGACAGACCGACCAGGAGCTGATGCGTTTACCGAGCAAGATGGATTATTTACCCACTGCATCAAAGGGATAGAAGATGGTGAGGCCATTGAGGAAACAGTTATCAATGCATCTATTTCTAGGACCATCACTGCAGCTACAGCTTGGAATGAAATTTTAGCATGCGCGAAGAGTAGCGACATGCAAGTCATTATTTCCAATACGACAGAGGTAGGCATTCAATACCATGCCAATGACCCGATCGATGCGGCATGCCCTAAATCATTCCCTGCGAAGCTTTTATCATTTCTTCATGTCCGTTGGCAACATTTTAACGGTGCGAATGATGCAGGTATGGTCATCATCCCTACCGAATTAATCATCAATAATGGCGATGTATTAAAGGACATCGTGTTGAAATTAGCAGCAGATCATCAGTTACCAGCAGGGTTTATTTCTTGGTTACAAGAAGCAAATCATTTCTGCAATTCCTTAGTAGATCGCATCGTACCTGGAGCTCCAGATGCGCAAACATCAGCAGCAATTTGTGCCGACTTAGGTTATGAGGATAAGAACTTAATAATCTCGGAAGTGTATCGTTTATGGGCCATTCAAGGTGGTTCTAAGGTTCGTGAAATTTTGAGTTTTGCAAAGGCGGATGCAGGTGTGGTGATTGCAGAAGACATCGAAATTTACCGTGAACTAAAATTACGCTTATTGAATGGAACGCATACGTTGATGTGCGGAATGTCCTATTTATTGGGTTTCCGTCTCGTAAAAGATGTGATGGCAAATGGTTATTTGAGCAAGTTGGTGATGAACCTAATGCTCAGCGAATTAGCGCTTGCGATTCCATATAAAATGGATTTCAAGGTGGCCGACCGTTTTGGTCGGTCGGTGCTTGATCGCTTCCGTAATCCATTTATCAACCACAAATTAATCGATATTACGGTACAATACACAACGAAAATGCGGATGCGCAACATTCCATTGCTCGTTCAATACTACCAGGAATTTGGAAAAGCACCCGAATTATTTGCGATGGGCTTTGCGGCCTATTTGCAATTCATGCATACGGTGAAAGAAGAAAATGGCAAGTATTTTGGCGATTCGAATGGAGAGATGTATCCGATAAACTGTGATTACGCGGCCTATTTTTATGAGGCGTGGAAAGATTTTGATTTGAAAAAAGTATTAGCAGATACGAGTCTTTGGGGCGCTGACCTAAGTGCATTACCTGGATTTGAGGCTGCAGTACAGAAATACATATAACAAACCTATGAAGGCTTTTTTAAACGAAGATTTTTTATTGCAATCGCCTACGGCGCAGACGCTTTATCATGATTTTGCGGCGAAAATGCCCATCATCGATTACCATAACCACTTGGTTCCTCAGCAAATTGCGGAGGACAAGCAATTTGATAATATTACGCAAATCTGGTTGTATGGAGATCACTACAAATGGCGTGCGATGCGTGCCCATGGCGTAGATGAAAAATACATCACGGGTAATGCAAGCGATGAAGAAAAGTTCATGAAGTGGGCGGAAACGGTTCCATACACCATGCGAAATCCTTTGTATCATTGGACGCATTTGGAATTGCAACGCTATTTCGGTGTATCGGAATTATTGAATAAAGATTCGGCGAAACGTATTTATGACCATTGTTCGGCATTACTTCGTACGAAGGAATTTTCTGTGCGGAATTTATTGCTAAAAATGAACGTGAAGGCTCTTTGTACAACAGATGATCCGATCGATAATTTGAGCTATCACAAGCAAATCGCAGCGAGTGGATTTTCGATTAAGGTATTGCCTACATTCCGTCCCGACAAAGCAATGGGCGTAGATGATGAGCTTATTTTCGTTGAATATGTGAATGCATTAGCAGAGGCTGCGAGTCAATCGATTCGTAACTTAGCCGATTACAAAGCTGCTATAAAATCACGTCACGATTTCTTTCATGAGGCAGGTTGCCGTTTGAGTGATCATGGCTTAGAGCATATATATGCGGAAGAATTTACGAATGAAGAAATTGAATTAATTTTCGAGCGATTAATCACAGGAAAATTAATCAGTAAGAAAGAGAAATGGCAATTCAAATCTGCCATGCTCGTATATTTTGCTCATTTAGATCATGCGCGCGGCTGGACCCAACAATTCCATTTGGGTGCCATTCGTAATAACAATGCCCGTTTATTAGGTGCATTGGGACCTGACACGGGATTTGATTCCATCGGCGATTTTGAGCAAGCGAAACCACTTTCTGCATTTTTAAATCACTTGGATTCAACGAATCAATTAGCCAAAACGATTCTATACAATTTGAACCCACGTGATAATGAATTGCTCGCTACCATGACGGGCAACTTCCAAGATGGGACCATCGTGGGCAAGATGCAATTTGGATCGGGCTGGTGGTTTTTGGATCAAAAAGATGGTATGGAAAAACAAATCAATGCGCTTTCGAACATGGGCATGTTGAGTCACTTCGTGGGGATGTTGACGGATTCCCGCAGTTTCTTATCTTTCCCGCGCCATGAATATTTCCGCAGAATCTTGTGTAATTTACTCGGACAAGATGTGGAGAATGGGGAATTACCAGCCGACATCGCTTGGTTAGGTAAACTGGTAGAAGATATTTCGTACAAGAATGCGTCGGCATTTTTTAATTTTGAATAAAGCATGAAAAAAGTAGTCACGTTTGGGGAAATCATGGGACGTTTAAGTCCTCCAGGCTATTCCCGCATTGTGCAAACACAATCATTTAACATCACCTATGGTGGTGGCGAAGCGAATGTTGCAGGAGGCTTGGCCCATTTGGGTATTCCAGCAAAACATGTTACCCGTTTCCCAGACAATGAATTAGGAAAAGCTGCCGCGGGATATTATTCACAGGTGGGCGTTGACACGAGTGATATCGTATTTGGTGAAGGGCGTTTGGGTTTGTACTTTGTTGAATTTGGTGCAGCGATGCGTCCGAGTAAAGTGACTTATGACCGGGCGGATTCAGCATTTGCGAATTTGAGCCCATCGGAATTCAACTGGCAAGAAATCTTCAAAGATGCGTGTTGGTTCCACTGGACGGGTATCAGTCCGGCCATTTCGGAGTCCGCGGCGCAGACATTGCGTGAAGCCATTTCGGTGGCAAATGCCTTAGGTATTACGGTATCGGCAGATGTGAATTACCGGAAAAATCTTTGGCAATACGGAAAATCAGTTCAAGAGGTGATGCCCGAGTTAATTGATGGCTGTGATATTATCGTTTGTGGCAAAGGAGATGCAGAAGACATTTTGGGAATCGTTCCCGATGGTAGCACAAAAAGCGGTTGGCATTCTGTTTGCAAACAAATCAAAGCGCAATTCCCTCGCTTGAAAAAAATCATCAATACAAAAAGAGGACAAATATCCGCTTCGCAGAATACACTCGCTGCCATGTCATTTGATGGTGACAAAGTGTTGAAATCTGAAACCGTTGAAATCAGCCAAATCGTTGACCGCATTGGTGGCGGTGACGCTTTCATGGCAGGTTATATCTATGGGAATTTGATCTATGGGGATGAGGAGCAATCCTTGGCATTTGGCGTAGCAGCCTCCGCGTTGAAACATACCATTGAAGGCGATATCAATCGGGCGAATTTGGATGAAATTGAATTAGTAATGAAAGGCGACTTAAGTGGTCGTTTAAACCGATAATCATGGCAAGAAATAGCTCAACTGTTGTTTACCAACGCATTTCCGAAACTCCCATTGTTCCTTTGTTTTTCAATGCTGATTTGGGTGTGGCCCAGTCGGTGTTAAAAGCATGTTACGATGGAGGAATTCGCGTATTTGAATTCACGAATCGGGGTGCAGAAGCACCTGCAATTTTTGCCAAACTAATCGACTTCTGTGAGAAGGAGTGTCCAGATTTGGTATTAGGTATCGGTACGATTTATGATGCCAAACAAGCGTCTGAATTCATCCAAATGGGAGCTGATTTTATGTTACAACCCTTTACGACACCCGAGGTGGGCGAGATTTGCGCGAAAAATGATATTCCATGGATGCAAGGAGCTAAGCATACCATCGCCTACTTGCTGGATATATTGACTAACATAATTCGCAGTGACTTGAGCTAAGGAATCAGCTCCTTCGGGATAAATGATCCGAATCGGACTTTTGGTCAATGAAATCTGTTTCCAAGGAAGTGAAGCTGGATTTTGATCCAATAAAGGATACAAACTCTGAGCCTTCAAGGAGACAGTTAAAACCAATAAACACAAACAAAACCTTAAAACCATCGTAACACTTGTTCGATCAACCACTTCGATTTAAATGTATAAGGGGGATAAAAATTCTTTAATAAATTGGTCCGTTGTTTAAGTACCGACTTTTGATTCGAAAATTCCGTAAATCCATATTTACCCCCTGATTTACCGATGCCCGAATGATTCACTCCGCCAAATGGTAATTCGGTATGACCAAATTGTATCAAACAATCATTCACCGCACTCGTACCAGAAGAGGTATTGTTTAATATATATTCTGTAAATACATCATCGGTTGAAAATACATATAGCGCTAATGGCTTTTCTTCTTCCTTTAAATAGTCAATAATCTCAGATTCGGAGGTATAAGTCATCATGGGTAAAATGGGCCCAAAA
>CALLKB010000194.1 GCA_938008575.1 uncultured Cytophagaceae bacterium
CTAAATTCACAAAAAGCAGGTGCTGCTACCTTGAAGCAAAATCCTGGATATTAATTCGTTATTTTGTTTTGTTTAAAAGTCAGGACTTCGGTCCTGACTTTTTTTATTTAATCTCGACAAGAATTAACCTATATTTGAATAAATTATACCCTCTATGCTAGCTGAACAATTTGAGCAAATCATCCAAAAAAGAAGATCAAATCGCCTCTTTGACGTAAATATCCCTGTAGACGATTCCGTTATTCAGCGCAGTTTAGAACGTGCCATATTATCTCCCAACAGTAGCAATATGCAATTATGGGAATTTCATTGGATTCACAGTCCTGAGAAAAAAGCTGAATTCCATGCCCTATGTTTAGGACAATCAGCGGCTAAAAATCCCGCTCACTTAGTTGTATTCGTCACACGTCAAGATCATTGGAAACAACATGCCCATTGGAATCTTGATCAAATAAAAAATAGCCTTCAAGGCAAAGAACCTGGTAAAAGAGAAAAAAGAGGCTTGCAGTATTATGGCCAATTGATGCCCTTGCTTTACCGACAAGATATCTTCGGAATATTCACGCTCATCCGGAAATCCATGTGTTTCTTCATGGGTATACGTAAACCATTCATGCGTTTTGGGGGAAAAGCAGACCAACGCGTCATGGTGCACAAATCATGTGCTTTAGCCGCACAAACATTCATGTTATCGATTGCCGCCGAAGGTTTTGACTCTTGTCCTATGGAAGGGTTTGATGCCGTTCGTGTTAAAAAGGCATTGAATTTACCGTCAGGAGCAGAAATCAATATGATTATTTCCGTGGGGAAAGGTACGCAAGATGGAGTTTGGGGTGAACGTTTCCGTTTACCTTACAACGATGTCGTGATTAAATACTAAAGGCAATCCACATCGGGTATCACCTGCACGCCTTTGAAAATAGGTTTGCTTGGTAACTCATCAAGAACTAAGCGAAGATCCACTTTAAATTGGGCTAAGGATACTCCCTTTTCCAATTTGATTAGGATTTCCATGACGAATTGATTCCGTATACGCTCAATTAAGGGACGCTCCGGACCCAAAATCCGTCCATGACCATATTTAGCCTTTAGTATCGCACCTAATTCATGTGCGGCTTTCTCTACCTGATTGGATTCCATGTGGCGAAGCGTCAACTTAATTAAGCGAACAAAGGGCGGATAATGATATCCCTCCCGCTCCACAATCTCATCCGCATACAAGGCAGCATAATCTCCCGATTGAATGAATTGGAACAATCGGTGAGATGGTTGATTCGTTTGAATAAATACTTGGCCTTGCTCATCTCGCCGACCGGCTCTTCCAGCCACCTGTGTGATTAATTGAAACGCGCGCTCATGTGCTCTGAAATCCGGGAAATTGATTATACGATCCGCATCAAAAATGGCTACAGTAGAAAGGCCATCAAAATCGAGCCCTTTGGCCACCATTTGGGTACCTACTAAAATATCGATATTCCCCGACTGAATCTCAGCCAATAAACTATTAAAAGCCGTTTTGGAGCGCGTGGTATCCAAGTCCATCCGACCAATACGCGCATCAGGAATAAGCAATTGAAGCTCTTCTTCTAACTTTTCGGTTCCATATCCCATCGTTTTTAGGTTCGTCCCCCCACAAGCCCCACAGCGACGTAATAAACCCTCACGATAGCCACAATAATGACAGCGCAATTCTTGATCTTTCGCATGATAGGTCAAACTCACGTCACATTGATTGCATTCCGCAATCCAATCACAATCTTGACATTGAATATAAGGGGAATAGCCTCTTCGATTTTGGAATAAAAGGCTTTGTTTACCTTTCTGAAAATTCTCATCCAACATTGTAACCAAATCCACCGAAAATCCGCCCTTCATCTGCTTCATTTTGGTCGCATATTTGGTATCAATCAAGGTCATTTCGGGCAATGTGGCCTTTCCAAAGCGTTCCTTCAATGTCACCAAGCCATATTTCCCTTGCTTTGCCTGATAATAAGATTCTATGGATGGAGTAGCTGAACCTAAGAGCACTTTGGCTTTTTGTTGGCCCGCCAGCACCATCGCCACATCTCGCGCATGGTAACGCGGGGCTGGATCGACCTGTTTAAACGAAGACTCATGTTCCTCATCCACAATGATCAAGCCCAAACGCGAAAATGGTAAAAACACGGATGAACGAACACCAACCACAAAAGGATATTTCCCTTCCACGATCGATTTCCAAACTTCGACGCGTTCATTATCCGAGAATTTCGAATGGTAAATCCCCACCTGCTCCCCAAATATTTTTTTCAATCGAGCAACAATTTGAGTTGTCAAAGCAATCTCAGGCAACAGATACAGCACCTGATCGCCATTCGCTAATGCTTCTTGTATTAATCGGATATAAATCTCCGTCTTACCACTTCCCGTAATACCATGCAGCAACACGGTCTCTTTTTCTTGAAACTGTTGGAGAATCGACTGATATGCTTTCTCTTGTGGTATATTTAAATCAAAACTCGCAGGAATAAAATCATCGGAATCACTCCCAAACCGAGAAACGATGGTCTCAAATGATTCAAAAATCCCATGTTTTATGAGTGTTTGCAAAGCACTTTCCGACAAGCCTGCTTGCGTGAAACTCGATTTCTCGAGTCCGCGTTGGTTCGTTTCAGCATCTCGCATGACAGGTATGAACTGCAAATAATGCAAGAGAATACTGATTTGCTTGGTCTTGGATTCTAATTCACCAATCAGCGCAGTAATAGCAGCTTTATTCGCATAATTTTGAGCGAGTCGAATACGCCGCTGAACCTTGGGCGTATATCGGTCTTTCAATTCATCAAAAATCAAAATTGCCCCCTTACCCACCATCGCTTTGATATGATGATAAGGACTTTTTACTTCGGCGACCCGCGCAACTTCATCATAGGAAAGTGATCCTTTTTCTTGAATCGCATGATAAATGATCGATTCCTTTTCCGTTAATTCATGAATTGCTTGAAACTCGGGATGTATTTGCACTTTCGATTGACTCGAAATTTTGAGTCCAGCTGGCAAAGCCACTTGGAACACCTCACCCGGGTAACACATGTAATAATTCGCCACCCACTGAAACAAAGCGATTTGAGAGGCCGTAACCAAAGGCGATTCATCCAGAATCTCTAAAATGTATTTTGCTTGGTATTGCTTGGGAGGTTGGTGATGAACACTGACAATAACGGCCGTCAACACTTTGGTACTCCCAAAAGGAACTACGATACGGAGGCCCGCCTCTACCCAAGTTGCCCATTGTCGGGGCACCCGATAAGTAAAATAGCGTGGAATAGGCAAAGGGAGTAATGCATCAACAAAAACTGTTGATTCTTCCGATTCAAAAAGCACCTTGGATTCCCCCATAATAAGCTACAAATAAACAGAAAGTTCAGGAACCGAACAAGTTACTATTTCCAAGAAAGTGTTTGAATTAAATGAAGCGCATCTTGCTTCAGAAAACGGATAATCGGGGCTAAGGAATCGTTTTGAGTTGCTGTTTTTACATAGATTGCTCCACGTAAAAAATGTTTGGTGCTATCCGTGGTAAAAAACTGCAAAGAAGTCGCTACTTCCCCATTCAAATCAATCAATCCTGCTTTTCTACCATCTGAGGTTGTCATAACATAATCATGAATTCCGGCAGCCTTTCCCTGATGCTTGTATGCTAAGGCAAATGCGTCATTGATCAGCGCCTTCATTTTCTGTTTATCTCCTCCCAGTGGTTTATAGGTAATTTGAATAAACGCATCCCAACGTGGATAGTACAAATAAATCCAATGGGGTTCGGCTTTAAAGACTTCTTTTTTATTCCCGATTGTAACGGTATCTGGAATTACTTTGGCGAATTTTGAAACCTCAAATTGATAGGGATGGCCTGCTTCTAAAGCAACGTATTGGGCCTTAGGAAGATCAATACGATTGTAACCTTTGGGACGAGGGACATCACCTGCTTGCTCTTTATTACAAGCAAGTAAACTAATAACTAGTCCGAGCAAACAAAGGTATTTCGTCATAACTATTGAGGCATATCGACTCCATGGTAATCCAAAATAGGCTTTTGGATTGCTTGAAAAACCTGCTCACGTAAAACAGGCAAATCTTCTTGCGTCATTCCTTTCGTATCAATGGGCGCATGAATACGCACACGAACAACCCCTGGTTTAAGAACGAATTTCGCATCGTCCAGTAATTGATAATTATTCAAAAAGGAAATCGGCAATACGGGAACCTGTTGCTGAATTGCCATCGCAAATGCCCCATCCTTTAAAGGAGTCGACATAAAAGGAAAACTTTTGGACGTAATCCCTCCCTCTGGGAAAATAATAATGCTTCTTTTGGATTGCAGGGCGCGAATGGATTTAGCTAATGTTGCGGTCCGACTGCCCCGATCATTACGATCAACTAGGATATTTAATCTTGCGTATAAATAGCCAAACAAAGGCACTTTTTGGATCGAACTCTTCCCAACAAATGAAAAATAGTTGGGCAAAATCTTCACAAAAGCAGGAATATCTAAATAGGAAAAATGGTTCGCACAGAAAACATAGACTTGTTTGGGATCTAATTTTTGTTCAGATATTACCTCAAAACGCAAAAATCCAAAGGCAAAAAATAAACGTGACCAAACACGAACCAATTTGTGTGCATAGCGCTTGGTATCCTTATGCTGCAAACAGATTACCATGAATGGATAAAGGGCAAGAAACCAGCCAATAAACCAAAAACCGGTCCATACAGAGTATAGACCGATTAGCGGATTTGATAAATAAGGATTTTTTTTCTTCATGGGTAAACCCTGAAATTTATTCTACGATACCTAATTGAACCGTATTGGTTTTCTTTGTCGTATGTGCAGGAATGGAAAGCGTTGTTACAAAAACGTCGCCAACCGATAATAATTGTTCTTTTTTCAAGCGATCAACCATACCTTGAACTGTTTTCTCAGCGCTTTCAGATGCAGCATCGTAATAGAATACTTTCACACCCCATAACAAGCCCATTGTTGACATCAACTGCTTATTGTTTGTAAATACATACAAATCAGCTTTTGGACGGTGTGCAGATAATTTAAACGCAGTTTGTCCTGAATTTGTAATGCAAAGGATTGCTTTTGCTTTCGAGTCACGCGCCAAACGACATGCTCCCGAGATCAAACGATCTGTTAACGTTACGTTAGGTGTATTTGCCAAAGCGTGATTTTTGAAATAAATCGCAGCCTCGTCTCCACGAACGATTTCGATCGCGTTTTGTTGTTCCTCTACAACTTCATGAATGTGAGCCATTGTCTCAACAGCCTTGATAGGATATGCTCCAGAAGCAGATTCACCTGATAACATCGTTGCCGATGCACCTTGTAATACGGCATTCGCAACGTCAGATGTCTCAGCACGTGTAGGAACTGGGTTTGTGATCATGGACTCCAACATCTGAGTAGCCACAATAACAGGCTTACCAGCTGCCGTACATTTCTCAACCATTACTTTTTGAAGGTAAGGAACAACGGCACCGTCCATTTCCACACCTAGGTCACCACGTGCAACCATGATCGCATCCGTAGCCTCAATGATTTCATCTAAATTATCGATCGCTTCAGGCTTTTCAATCTTAGCGATAACTTTCGCCGTTTTGCCATAAGCTTTGATTTTATCTTTGATATCCCAAATATCAGATGCCTTGCGAACAAATGACAATGCGATCCAATCAACACCATGATCTAAACCAAAATATAAATCGGCCGTATCTTTTTCAGTCAAACATGGCAACGAAACTTTCGTTCCAGGAAGGTTAATACCTTTCTTCGACTTTAAAATTCCACCATAAATAACTTCAGTTACAACTTCTTTTTTCTCTTTATCAATCGAAAGTACTTTAACTTCTAAGTTACCATCATCCATCAAAATACGCTCACCTACGTTTACGTCTAAATACATGGAAGTGTAAGTCGTTCCAACCTTTTCAGATGTTCCCAAAAGGTTTTCATCCATCGCAAAGATCAATTGCTTTCCTGCCTCTAAAGGCACACCATTGTTCTCCACTAATTGCGTACGAATTTTTGGACCTTGTAAGTCTTGTAAAACGGTTAGATTTAAACCTAACTCATCGCTGATCGAACGAATAGTCTGTAAACGTGCTAAATGATCTTCATGCGTTCCATGAGAAAAATTTAGACGGAAAATATTCACTCCTGCTTGAGCTAATTGGATTAAAGCTTCTCTTGTTTCAGATGCTGGGCCTACAGTGGCAACAATTTTTGTTTTGCGTTGGTACGACATAGATTAGTTTAGTCAAATTACTTTGCAATTTACATTTAAGTCGGCAAAAAATGGAATTAAATCAAGATAATAAACCCGATTTTTTGTAAAAATTTAAGAATCCAATGCCATATCACTCTTTGCATCTAATTTTTTACTCGTTTTATCCTATGCAATTTGGCGCATAAAAAAAGGAGCTCAATTGAGCTCCTTTCATTTGTAATTCTTTCGATTAGTTTTCCCACATGTCATGCTCCATTTCAAGTAACTTATACTCGAGCAATTGAGACATCATCAAACCCTCTTTTTCTCCTCCATAAAGGTCTGTCAAAAACTTGTTCTCGACATTCCCTTTCTTGATGATACGCGCTTGGAACATACGTAAATCAAAAGCATCTGCCATGTTTTTATGCTGTGTTTCATTCTCTGAATTGTACCAAATACAATTCGGATTCGAACGGAACAATTTATATAAATCCTTATAACGGAATGACGCAACCGCTTTATCAAAACCCGCTTTCGTTTTTGATGCTGGTATAATCAAGCTGATGGATTGAATATCGAAATATAAACGAGAGCGACGACGATCAATAATCGCATCCTCACGAATTTCTAAAATCGACAATTCCTTTGGGAAGTAGTAAGATACAGCTGCAACAGCTGACTTTTGCTCGAATGCATCTTTTGCCGGTGCCCCAGCAGGTTTTGCAGCTCCACCCCAACCATCATCTGTTCCTGCGGTCTTAGGCGCAGCACCCTCAGCACCAAAACCTGCCGCTTTTTCAGCATCAGATAATGCAGCCTGCTCAGATTGCTCCTCCATTTTCAAGTTATCTTGAAATTGCTCTGGCGTTAATTTCGTCAACAAAGAATCGTTTGCATAAGGAGTTAAAACACCTGCTTTTACCCAATCCAAAATAAACTTTGAGATCTCATTATTAACTGAGAAAAAGGGTTGGTTAATTTTCTCGTTCAAATCCATGCGACGCCACAAACGCGCTTTGTAATGAATGCTTGATTCATCAATAGGACGAACAGAATTTTGATTTGGTGGCAAAGGCTTTTCTTGTGCTTGAGCAACAAAACCCAAAACAGTCAATACCAATAACAACAAACACTTATTTACTAATTTCATACGATTCATGTTAATTCAAAGGAATGTTTTTCGCCATGGTAAATGGAATGGTTTCAACAGCTCCTTTAAAATTCTTCCGTTGAACTCCTTTAATTTCAATGTAATAGCGGTCACCTGCTTGCGCCTGTGCTGCTAATTTAGCAATCGACCCAGAACCTTGTAAGGTAATGTCATCAATTTTCCGTTGGCCACGTGCTAAAGCTACATACAATTCCGAAACACGGAAATTTGCATCTTCCGGATTCGTTGATTTAAATGATTCATCCGCAATTGCACGCGCATCAATGCTACGTAATCCCGAAGCACTTGCTCCACGCTTCTCATC
>CALLKB010000195.1 GCA_938008575.1 uncultured Cytophagaceae bacterium
ATTCGTGTGTTTGTTCCTCGGAAAGGCGATGTTCAAACAAGCGTTTGACGTTGCGATTGGATTCCGTGAAATCATCAATGATGTAGGTAAAGTTCTTTCTAAAATCAGATGGCCCTAACATGCCTTGATTGGCACTTCGAATAATTCCGGTGGACAGACCGTCGTCATAGCCGTTGATTAGAAGACTTAAATTTACGTAAGGAATATCTTTTAAATGCTTGATGATATTAGCATTCCCATTCCCGCCCGTAAAGATTACTACATTCATGCGTTGACTTACTGATATTAAAGTCAAAGTTAATGCTTTAAACGGATTTGCAGATTTGTATCCCTAAAAAAATCACTTAATTGGTATACATGCCTTTATTAAAGTCCTGAATTATTGTAAATTGGTCCTTCAATTGATAAAGCATTGAAAAAAACGCAATACCGATTATTCTTCATCGTCTTGTTACTGAGTTTCTTCAGTACACAGGTAGTCGTGGGTCAAAAGTTTAATGCATTTACCTTTAGTCAACTTCCTCAAGATTATCAGCTATTCCCCCGAGAGAATGATAACCTGGGTACAATTGCCATTGAAGGTAGCTTATCCAGTAATGATTTTCAATCCTATGCGGTTCGTTTGCTTCGGAATGGGGTCGTCAAAACGTATAAAAAATCAAGCCTTCAGTTTAGCAATGGGACAGCGAAGCTTGCTGAATCCTTGAAAATTCCTGCGGAATTAGCAGAATACGGATTAGAAATTTATGGATTTAAAAATGCCGATTCCACATTAATTGTTCGTCGCAATAATTTAGTAGCAGGCGATGTGTTTTATGTGACAGGTCAATCCAATGCGTGGATTGGGCCGATTGATGATTTAGTCTATCAAGGAGAATGGTGTCGATCATTTGGTTTGGTACAAGGCTCTGAAAATTATGGCCCGTACAATCCGGCGGATACGCTTTGGTCGCTTGCCACGGGACGCGCGCGCATCGGTCCCTTTGCTGCAGAACTTGCTCGTTTGATATATCAGTCGGAACAAATCCCTATCGCCATCATAAACTCCGCAGCAGGAGGAAGTGGGATTGATTGGCATTTGCAACTAGATGGAAATTTGGCGGCACTGGATGGCGGCAATATTATGTATTACAAGGCAGTCAAGTCGAAGACCATTCAAAAAGTTCGTGCGATCATTTACCGACAAGGAGAGGCGGAAGCGGCAGATTCAAACGTACCTTACACGCGGGGAAATAAGTTTAATTCCTTGCTTCAAAAGTATAAACAATTCTTCCCGAGTGCTCAATTTGTCTATAATCCACAATTAACAATCTACGAGTACCCGAACAAAAATGCGTCTCAATTACGCGAAGATCAGCGCACGATCAGCCAAAACGGCTATGTGAAATCATTCGCCACAGTGGGGAATGTTGGCGTCCTACCCGATCGCTTACACTACACGAACGTGGGGTACCGACAAACAGCAAACGAATTATTCCGATTAATTTCGAATCAGATATACAAGCGTCCTTATTCCGTGGAGATTCAGAGTCCAAACATCCAGAAGGCATATTTCATGTCGGAGGCGGAACGGAATAAAATACATTTGGTATTCGAAGAAGGGCAGAATATGCGCGTGAGCTTAGACACGACAGTTGTGGATAACCAGGGCCATCAAATTAAGACCAAATTAGCGAAATACTTCTATTGGGATAAAACGAATATCGGATCATTTGAGCCTTACATCAGTTCGATTGAGGCGTTAAACAATGAGGTAATTATCACATTTACACAGGCGTATGCTGGAAATACAATCGGGTATTTACCAGATTATCATCGAGATTTTCTAACGGGAACTCGGGAATATACTTTTCCGGGACCTTTCATAAAGAACAGCATGGGAATGCGGGCATTTGCCTTTTCAAATTTCCCCGTCATTGTCCTTGATAAAGCAAATTTTGATTTTACCTGTTCCCCTAATCCTGGAGCAGACTTCATTCGAATAGCCTGGGACAATCAGGCGAATGG
>CALLKB010000196.1 GCA_938008575.1 uncultured Cytophagaceae bacterium
ATCACCCCACTCCCAGCCATAATTTCAATTCGACTAGAAGCCTTTGCAACTAATTGGGCAATATTTTCAATTCCTTCCAGCGCCTTGTTCTTTTGGCCTGAAGTTAAAATGCGTTGGAATTTCAATGCAATCAATTGCTCTAAAACGACTTCGGGCTCCCGACTCACATCGATTGCCCGGTGGCAAGTCAAGGGAAAATCCCCTACCCTACTACGTAAATCCTGAAGAAACGCGACATCCAAATCGCCATTAGGCAGTAGCGCCCCAACGACCAATCCATGAACACCCGAACGAACAAGTTCATCAGCCTCTTCAAGCATCGTTTGCTTCTCGTAAGCATCATAACAAAAATCACCACCCCGCGGTCGTAACATCGCATGAACCTCTAAACTCGTACCAGCTAAAACTGCTCTAACCAGCCCAGCCGACGGAGTACATCCGCCATCATGTGGGGAAGCACATAACTCAACACGATCCGCACCTGCACGATCCGCCGCCAAACAGGATTCCAATGAATATGCACAAACTTCTACCGCGAGCCTCGAATTTCTTTTCATAAAAATAGGCCTAAATAGGCCGTTAAATAGCTTTTTTGATAATTAACGAAAATTTAAGAAATAAATCTTTTATAAATATTTTTTTATTTTACTTTTGCACACAGATCAAAATGAAATAATAAAATTACTTAAAATATGTATTGGACATTAGAACTTGCCTCCTACCTAGAAGATGCGCCTTGGCCAGCTTCCAAAGATGAATTAATCGACTTCGCGATCCGTACCGGATCTCCTTTAGAAGTTGTTGAAAACTTACAAGAATTAGAAGACGATGGTCAACCCTTCGAAAGCATCGAAGAAATTTGGCCAGATTATCCGACAAAGGATGACTTCTTCTTCAACGAAGACGAATATTAATTAAGAGGCGAAAGCCTCTTTTTTTATGGCCTTAATTTCATCGCTTAATTGCTGATCACGTAGCCCAAGACCCCAACGACGCATCAACACATCCTCCCAGCATGTTGCCATTTCGTATTGCTTCAAGTAATCAATTTCTGAATGAATATAAGGCAAGTCTGGATGCAATAATTGGGTATCCCCTTGAAGCAAAGCAAAACTGTTTGAGCCATAGGTTTCCCACAAATGCTTTTGAGTAGATGCTGATAATGACAACGCAATAGCATCTCGCATAAATTGCTCGCGCAAAGATTCGTTACCGCCCGACAAAACATGATTGGCCGTCAAACAAGGTTTGGGAACTTGGTTTAACACCTCGCGTTCCAAAACGTCCATCGTATCAGCAGCCATCACGCGGTAGGTTGTCCATTTCCCTCCCATGATACTGACCAATTTACTCCGTCCATCCACTTCAACCTCGTGATCGCGCACCAAAGACTTTGTATCCGAATCCATCGCAGCATCTAAGGCCGCCTGTAACAAAGGCCTTTGGCCCACAAAAGTTGACGTCACATCGGACCGAGAGGCTTTTCCCGTCGCATATCGATTAAAATAATCGAGCAGGTAATCGATTTCCTCCGACAAAATTGGCGGGTTTTCACGTAAGGTATCAGGCTCGTCGGTGGTTCCCACCAACACATAGTTTCGCCATGGAATCACAAAAATCACCCGACCATCATCTGTTTTTGGAATCAATAAGGCTGTTTTACCAGGCCAAAAAGTTGCCGGTAACACAATATGTGCACCCCGACTCACCTTCATGCGAGGTTTCAATTTCGGATTCGCCATCGCACGAATCGCATCCGTAAAGGGACCTGTCGCATTGACAACGGCCTTCACGGCTACTTGATAAGCTTCCCCAGAAATAACATCCTGAAAGCAAACCTCCTTAACTTTTAAACTTTTGGGAGAATGCACAAAGCTTGTAAGTTCCGCATAGTTCAACACACACGCGCCTGCCGCTTCCGCGGATTGAAGAATTGCTAACGCATAACGCGCATCATTCAATTGGCCATCATAATACAATACGCCTCCACGCACATGCTCCAACGAAATGGCAGGACTTAATTCGCGCATTTGTTTGGGACCTAAACCTCGGCTAGGTTCCAAATTTGTATGGCCGGCGATGCGATCGTATAACCACATCCCAATGCGATAATACACGCGATCAAACCAAGTATAACAAGGAGTTAATAAAGCTAATGGATGGGCCAAAAAGGGCGCATTTTGCAATAAAATCTTACGTTCATGCAAGGCTTTGTACACCATTTTAAATTGTTGCCAATCCAATTTTTTGACAGCTTGTTCTAGGTAACGAACGCCGCCATGTACCAACTTCGTTGATTTGGAGGAAGTTTGCGATGCAAAATCACCTTTTTCGATCAATAGCACTCGGAAACCGCGCAATGTAGCATCCAATGCTACGCCTGCACCCGTCGCGCCACCTCCGATGACACACAAATCAAAAGGCTCTGATAATTTCTTTATTTGGTCCGCGCGATTAAAGGCCATCCGATTAATGAGGTTTACAAAGGATAAGGTACGATTTACTTCAATTTACTCAACAAATTCTAAAATAAAACGCAAAAGATTCATTTAAAATTGATAAAAATAGAAGAGATTTTATAATTTTGCAGTCCTTTGGCTAGCAACATATAGTCAAAGTATCAAAGCATTATAATTTTATGGCAAAGAAGAAAGACGTTAACGAATCCATTGAAATCATTGAAAGCCCAGAAGCTTTTCAACAAGAAATAGTGAAAGTATCTGGATTTTTCGATCAAAATAAATCATCAATTGTGGGCACTGCAGTGGTTGCGGTAGCAATTATCGTGGGGTACTTTGGTTTCCAATGGTACCAAAACACACAAGATGCTGAAGGTGAGAAGAAATTATACAAAGCGGTTTACGCATTTGAATCAGATTCATTAGCAGCAGCTTCGAAAGACTTGGCGAAAGTTTCGGATGAATTTGGTGGCAACACACAAAATTTAGCTGACTTGTATTTGGGTATTACTTTGTTGAAACAAGGTAAATACGATAACGCAATCGAGAAATTGAAAAATTTCAGCAGCGGCGATTTATTAGTTCAAGCGCGTGCGTATTCGTTAATTGGTGATGCATATTCTGAAAAGAAATCCTATGCTGAGGCAATCGAATATTATACAAAAGCAGCTGATTACAAATCAAACAAGTTCTTTTCGCCAGGTTATTTGTTGAAACTTGCTAACGCATACGAAGCAAATAAACAATCGAAAGAGGCATTGGATACTTACACAGCAATCACGGAAAAATATCCAGAAGCTGCTGAAGCAATTCCAGCGAAGAAATATAAAGCGCTACTAGAAAGCTCTATCTCTGAATAATAAAGTTTACGAAATTGTCATGAGGGGATAAGAGCATCAGCTTTTATCCCCTCTTGATTTAGCCCCATCACCATGTCAACTGCCTTAAAAAACTTAAGTGATTTTAGTACTGCCAACTTGCCGGATGTTTCCCAAAAGCGATTCGCTATTGTAGTCGCAGAATGGAACACAGAAGTCACGGGCGCCTTATATACAGGAGCTTACGACACATTGTTGAAATATGGCGCACAAGAATCAAACATCGTCAGCGTTCAAGTTCCAGGCAGTTTTGAATTAAGCTTAGGGGCTCAAAAGATGGCTGAGAAAGCAGACATCGATGCGGTGATTTGTTTAGGCTGTGTCATTCAAGGCGAAACACGTCACTTCGACTTCATCTGTCAAGCCGTAGCTGATGGCATTACAAATGTGAGTTTAAAATACAATAAACCGGTTATTTTTGGCGTATTAACCCCAAACAACCAAGAACAAGCCATGGATCGCGCAGGCGGCAAACATGGTAACAAAGGAGATGAGGCAGCCATTACTGCCATTAAAATGTTAGCAATAAATTAAGATATACTATTATGCAAGTTTGGAAATTTGGCGGCACATCCGTGGGAAAGCCAGAAAGAATGCAATCAATTCGTCAACTCATCACAGAGGACGGAAAACCTAAAATTGTTGTTTTATCAGCTTTGTCGGGTAGCACGAATGCATTGTTATCCATTTCAGAATCATTAATCGCACAAAATCAAGCGGAGGCGAAAACCAAAGCGTCAGAATTGCGTGCGCATTACGATGCCTTTTTAACCGAGCTTTACCAAACGCCTGCGGGTCTTGCGAAAGGTCAAGCAATCGTTACGAAAGAATTTACGTTCATCGAAAGCCTCATCGCTACGGTACCATATACCGTGAAACAAGAGAAGGAAATGGTCGCTTTGGGCGAATTGTTATCGACTCAAATTTTCGAAGCCTATTTGCAAGAAGAAGGGGTAAATTCAGCTTTACTACCAGCTTTAGATTTTATGGTGATCGATGAAGACAATGAGCCAATCATGGCTGAAATCGAAACGAAATTAGCAGCAACCTTAGCTCCTGTAAAAGACAAGCAAATCTTCATCACACAAGGTTTCATTTGCCGCAATCCAGCGGGCGAAGTTGACAATTTGAAACGTGGAGGTTCTGATTACACAGCTTCATTAATTGGTGGTGCTATTCAAGCCGAAGAAATTCAAATCTGGACGGACATCGACGGAATGCACAACAATGATCCGCGCATCGTGAAAAACACCTTCCCGATTCGTGAATTATCATTCGCAGAGGCAGCGGAATTAGCCTACTTTGGCGCAAAGATTTTGCACCCAAGCACAATTACGCCAGCGAAAATCAAAGGTGTTCCTGTTCGTTTGAAAAACACGATGGAGCCGAGTGCCTTTGGTACCTTGATTTCGGAAAAATCGACGGATGTGGAAATCAAAGCCATCGCTGCCAAAGACAATATCACGGCCATTTACATTCACTCGACTCGGATGTTAAATGCCTATGGATTCTTGAAGCGTGTGTTTGAGATTTTCGAAAAATACAAAACTCCCGTGGACATGATCACAACATCCGAAGTTTCGGTTTCGGTAACGATTGATCAAACAGCGAATTTGGACGCCATCATGCGTGAATTGCGTGAATTTGCCGAGTTAGAAGATCCTGATAAAGACCAAGTAATTATCTGCATTGTGGGTAATTTCTGGGCGGATAAAGAGGGTATTGCGATCAAGGTTTTAGATGCCATCAAAAACATTCCAATTCGCATGATCTCCTACGGAGCTTCTGAACACAACATCTCACTTTTGGTTGATGCCAAACATAAAAATGATGCATTAAACGCATTGAACGAAGGACTTTTCTAAACGAACGCCATGTTAACGATTCCATTTATCCGTACAAATACGGAACTTACGATTGCCGGTTTAACGAAAAAACACGTAGCTAATGCTGCTGAAATTGTGAACCAACTCATCGCGATGGACGACAAACGGAAGTCCTTGCTCCAACAAGCAGAACAGGCTTTGGAAAAATCCAATGCCGCTGCCAAGGAAATCGGGGCGTTGATGCAATCAGGCCAGAAAGAATTAGCCGAAGGCAAGCGTGCAGAAACTGCCGCGCTAAAAGGTGATATCAAAGTCATGGAAGAAGCGGCGCGTGTCGCGGAGAAAGAATTAACCGACTTACTCGTTACGCTTCCGAACCTTCCACACAGTTCTGTTCCGGAAGGAAAAGTTGCGGAAGACAATGAAGTGGTTTTAAACTGGGGAACTATCCCAACCTTAAACGAAGGTGCCAAACCCCACTGGGATTTGATCAAAGATTATGACATCATCGACTTTGATTTAGGTAATAAAATTACGGGTGCAGGATTTCCGGTATATAAAGGGAAAGGAGCTCGTTTGCAGCGTGCATTGATCAACTTCTTCCTAGATGAAGCAATCAAGGCTGGCTATTACGAAATTCAACCTCCTATCTTGATCAACGAAGATTCAGGATTTGGTACGGGCCAATTGCCTGATAAAGAAGGTCAAATGTATGTAACCCAAGCAGAAGGATTGTATTTAATCCCAACGGCTGAGGTACCTATTACCAACTTGTACCGTGACGTGATTGTCAACGAGAAAGAATTACCCATCAAAAACGTAGGCCATACGCCATGTTTCCGTCGGGAAGCGGGCTCTTGGGGCGCACACGTACGTGGCTTGAATCGCTTACATCAATTCGACAAAATCGAAATTGTACAGATTCAAAAACCGGAAAATTCATACGCTGCCTTAGAAGAAATGTCCTTGCATGTGCAAAGCATTCTACAAAAATTAGAATTGCCTTACCGTGTCTTAAGACTATGTGGTGGTGATATGGGCTTTACATCTGCGTTGACCTACGACATGGAAGTATGGTCGGCGGCACAAGGAAGATGGCTAGAAGTGAGTTCGGTTTCCAACTTTGAAACGTACCAAGCAAATCGCTTGAAATTGCGTACGAAGATCGAGGGAAAATCAATTCTATGTCATACCTTGAACGGATCAGCATTAGCATTGCCTCGTATCGTGGCTGCTATTTTGGAAAATAACCAAGGACGAGATGGCATTAAGATTCCAGCTGTTTTGGTTCCTTATACGGGCTATACGCACATCAACTAGTCCACACTCAATCGGAAACCCTCGCCGTGCAAATTCAATAATTGTACGCGAGGGTCTTCTTTTAACAACTTGCGTAGCTTCGTCATGTATACATCCATGCTGCGCGCATTGAAATAGGTATCATCTCCCCAAATCAATTTCAGTGCATAGGACCTACTAACCGGTCGGCCTAAGTTCTCACACAATAACTTCATGAGCTCGTTTTCCTTTGGGGTAAACTTTTGTTCGTTCCCTTGAAAAACCAGGCGCATTTTCGCTGGATAGTATGTAAAATCGCCTAATTGAATTTCATCTGCCAAAGCGGGCAAAGTTTTATCCGAATGGGCTCGACGCAGAATGGCTTCCATACGTGCAACGAGTACATCCATGGAAAAAGGTTTGGTCAGGTAATCATCCGCCCCCACTTTAAACCCTTGCAAGGTATCTTCCTCCATGGATTTGGCTGTCAAAAAAATAATGGGCACATCCAGGTGCGTTGCGCGAATATCTTTGGCCAAAGAGAAGCCGTCTTTCTTAGGCATCATGACATCGAAAACGCAGAGATCAAAAGTCCCCTTGACGAAAAAGTCCAAGGCCTGATCTCCATCATGCGCCCAAACTACTTCATAGCCCTTTTTCTTTAAAAATTCGCTCAACAATAGCCCCAAATTAGGGTCATCTTCTGCCAATAAAATTTGTGGGTTAGTTGCCATAAGGTATCGTAATTTCAAATGTACTTCCTTTTCCTAATTGACTTTTCACTTGGACATTTCCGCCATGTGCTTCTACAATTTTCTTTACATAACTCAATCCCAAGCCAAAGCCTTTGACATTATGCACATTACCTGTGGGAACCCGGTAAAAGGGCTCAAACACCTGGGTTAACACATCTTTTTGCATCCCGATTCCCTTGTCAGAAACCTGGAGAATAAATGTCGAATCAATGGCCTTGGTTTCAATGCTGATCTCGGGAGCTTCAGCGCTGTATTTAACCGCATTATCAATCAGATTGTTTATCACATTACTCATGTGAACTTCATCAATCAATAATTCTGCAGGATGGTCCGAAAATGCGGTATGAATCACCCCATTTTTGGCCATCAACATCGGCTGATTCATCTCAATAACCTGCAGAATCAGTTCATGCATATTAACCTTTTTCTTTTTCAACACAATTTCTTCCCGTTCCATTTGAGCCGTTTGCAAAACGCGCTCTACTTGTTGGCCTAAACGCACATTCTCATCCTTAATTATCCCCAAATAGCGTTGAATACTTGCATTTTCATGTACACTGGCATCTTCCTGAATCAGCTGGGTAGCTAGGGAAATGGTTGAAATGGGCGTTTTGAATTCATGGGTCATGTTATTGATGAAATCATTTTTGATTTCGGCCAATTTCTTTTGCTTGAGGATAGTCATCATGGCGATGTAAAAACAGCCGACCATGATGAAAAGCAAGATCGCGGAGCCTAATAAATTCAAGCCCATCGTTTGCCAAATGAAGCCCATCGAGTCAGGGAAGTACACATGCAAGAATTGACCCGAGGCATGCAGGTCATTCGGGAAAAGTGCCGCCATGAATTGTGGCGTATGTTTTTTGATGCTTGAATTGGAAGTAAAAATCCAATCTTTCGCTTGCTTGGGTGCTTGCGGAGCAATACCAAAGGCATAATTTAATTGAATATGTTTCGCGGCTAATTCTTTGCGTAACATACTATCGATGTAATGCGGTTCAACGCGTTGCGGAATCGGGCGCTCTTTGAACAAAAAATCCGAAAAAACCTCTCTCGCTAAAGCAGTTTTTTGGATCACTTTGTCAACTTCTTTGGGAGCAACATCAGCTACGGACGGCTTCAAAGGCAATTGCTCCTTTTTAACACGCGTTTTCGTATCTTTTTTGATAAACTGGCGATGTCGCATTGCCCGCTGGCGTTTTTGAACTCGGGGCGCTAACAAATCAGCAATCTGCTGGTCTTCTTGCAAGCGCCGTTGGATATCTTGTTCCGGATCCACATCAACTTGATACTCCTCCGTAATTTCGGCAATCTGTCCATTGGGAAGCAAAAATGATTTTCGAACATACATGATGTCGGATCGAACTTCATTATGAATCGCACCTCGTTGGTTGTTTGAAATACCTTCAGGACCAATAAAATTCTCCGCAATCGGGGAATCTGCAGGCGTTGGCGCAACCGGGCGTTTCGGTTTAAGGCTAGCTAATTTAGTAGACAAATCCTTTATTTTTTGTTGGTGCGCCTCATAGGTTTTATGGCGTTCTGCAAGCATCACGAGTTCTTGCTTTTCCAATTTTCGAACCACCTGTGCCAACCCATCTTGTACGTCGGATGCGAATTGCTCCTTCTTGGTCTCCAACATAAACCCCAGCCAATATGCCTGAAAAGCAATAAGCCCCAGCAATGCGAGGGTCATCAAGCCAATAATCAAGCGTATTTTCTTTTGAGTCATTTTATTATAAAAATCGAATTACAAATGTAGAAAAATGCAGGAAGGATAAAAGAGCTCTTAACACTTCTTAACAAACAAGATTCAAAGGCATTTCGTAAGTTTGCTCCGCATTAAAAAAATAACGTATGAAATATATTATTCTAACGGCCGCTTTGGCCTTCGCGAGTACAACAGCTTGGGCTCAAGAAAAACAAGAAGCAACGATCAAAATTGTTGTTGATGACAACGGTAAGCAAAAAGTTATTGAGCGTCACTTTTCCGACATCAGCAAGGCGGAAGGCGAAATCAAAAAGCTATCTGACTCGCTTGATTTAGAAGTGAAAATCTCCGGAGACAGAAAGAAAATTATTCGCATGGATGTGAATAAAAAAGAACTAAAAGGCGGCGATGTTGTCATTGAACGCCATGCCGGTTCACCCACTCCTGGTCAAGAAAAACGTGTCATGATTATTCGCAAAGGCGATAAAGACGGCAACATCATATCTGAGGATATCCAAGGTCCTCGTGAATTTAAATTCGAATTTGATGGCCCAGGTGATCGCATGAAAGCATTCCGTAAAATCCATAAAGACGTTCTAGGTGAAGGCTCCAAAACCATTCATGGCTTAAAAGCTACGCCCAACAAACCTTTCAATGGAAAAATTAGCGTAAAGTTTAACGCCCCCGAAAAAGGAAATGTATCGATTTCAATCCTTGATGTCAACGGCAAAGAATTAGCCAATGAGCAAATCAAAGATTTCCAAGGAGATTACTTGGGACAAATCGATATCAAGAAAGCAGGTGCTGGTGTCTATTTCATCCGTGTTAGCCAAGGCGCCGACGGAGCTGTCAGACGAGTTAAGGTTGATTAGTTATAATCTTTCCTGAGCAATTGCCCAGAAAAGATTGAAAAGTCCCAGACGCTGTCTGGGACTTTTTTATTTACCCATATTCGCCCAAGCAAAGGCATACATATCCGCAGTCAATTCAATCAATTTCGCCGTATTACTCGAACCATGTCCACTGTTTGTATCAATCCGAATAATCACCGGATTCTTACTTGTATTCTTCGCTTGCAAAGTTGCCGCATACTTAAATGAGTGCGCAGGAACCACACGATCATCATGATCCGCTGTGGTTATCAAAGTCGCAGGATAAGCTTTTGCTTCGATGTTATGCAAAGGCGAATAGCTATACAACACCTTAAATTCTTCCGCATTATCACTTGAGCCGTAATCTGCGATCCAGTTCCAACCGATTGTGAATTTTTGGAAACGTAGCATATCCATTACCCCAACACCTGGCAATGCCACGCCAAATAATTCAGGATGTTGGTTGATAACCGCCCCCACAAGCAATCCTCCATTCGACCGACCTGAAGCGGCTAAATACGACGCAGAAGTATATTTTTGTTTGATTAAATACTTCGCTGCATAAATAAAATCATCAAAGACATTTTGCTTATTAAGCTTCATACCTGCCTGATGCCATTTCTCCCCATACTCACTCCCGCCGCGTAAATTTGCCAATACATAGACTCCACCTTTTTCCAACCAAGCCATTAAACTTGCGGTGAAAGTGGGCGTAGAACTAATGTTAAACCCACCATATCCGTGCAAAATCGTTGGGTTTTTGCCATTCAATACCAAGCCTTTTTTACTCACAATGAACATCGGAACACGCGTCCCATCTTTGCTCGTATAGAACTTTTGAATCACTTGAAAATCTTCGGGCTTGAAGGCCAAATGAGGCTTTTGGAATATTTTACTCGTGTTTTGAGCAATTTCATATTTGTAAACCGTTGGCGGAAAGTTGAATGACGAATAAGTAAAGAAACTATACTTATCCTCCTTCTCGCCATGGAAACCGCTTACATTACCTAGACCAGGTAATTTCACAGATCCGATGCCTACTCCGTTGTAATTGTAAATCAAAGTACGCGAAGTAACATCTTTTAAATACGTCAAATACAGTCGGTGACCCGCACTCGTAACAGCCTGCAATGGCTCCGAACGTTCAGGTACCAAAGGTTTCCAATTTGCCTTTTCCGGCTTTGCCAAGGTCAACTCCATCAATTTCCCATTGGGAGCGCTATCGTTTGTTTCTAAAATTAGGCGATCCCCTTCATTGTCAACGACCGAGTAATGAAAGGCACCCGGTTCGCGGACGATCGGTCGGAAGACATCACCAACAACATCCGTACGAATAAACCACAATGCATTGCCATCCAAGCCTTTGCCGCGATCGCTAATCGTCAAATAGGCTAAGGTTTCATCATCCGATGTGCTCATCGTATGAAAGCGCTGCGGGTTTTTCTTGTCTTCGTAGACCAATCGATCTTGACTTTGTGAGGTACCTACTTGGTGAAACCAAACTTGATGATTTTCATTTTTCGTACTTAGTTCTTTGCCTTCTGCGGGCGCCGGATAGCGCGAATAATAAAAGCCATCCCCTTTCCAGGCAACGCCACTTACCTTCACCCAATTCAATTGATCCGGCAAATCTTGACCCGTTTCCATATCCCTTACGCCAAAAACCTGCCAGTCGCTCCCGCCTTTACTCAAGCCGATGCAAGCATAGCGACCATTTTTACTCAGGCTAAAAACAGTCAAGCGCGTCGTAGCATCCGTAGATAATTTGTTGGGATCCAATACCTCTTCTGGAGTACCTGTTAAACCTTTTTGGCGATACAAGACCGATTGATTTTGCAAGCCCGAGTTCTTGTAAAAATAAAACCAATCGCCTCGCTTGAACGGCGCAGAAATTTTCTCGTAATCACTCAATTGCTCGATGCGCTTCTTGAAAGTTTCGCGTAAGGGTAAGGTTTCCAAGTAACCAAAACTAACTTTGTTTTGGGCCTTCACCCATTCCTTTGTTTCGGCACTGTTATCATCCTCCAACCAGCGGTAGGGATCTGCCACGGTGACACCATGATAGACATCCGTATGTTCCACCTGGCGGGTTTTCGGATAAACCAATTGTGACCATGCGGCCGAATTTACAAGCATTCCCATGAGTAAAATCAATAACTTTTTCATACTTATTTATTTTTTGGTAACCATAAAATGGCATCTGCAGTAAGAAGGCCATTGGCCCCACGCTGTGATACCAATACATCGCCTGTTGTATTGTCTTCAAAATGATAGGTCCCCACCGGAACCCAAGTTTCCGTTGTGTTTGGTGCTAAACGAAGCGTCGCCACATGGCGAACTTTGGCAACATACACCTCTAAATTAATCACGGTAGTTCCTCCTCGTACGGCAGGAATGTAATAATAAAGTTGGTAATCACCTTTCAACGGTGTTTTAGAGGTAAATCGTACGCGAGAACCCAAATCATCCAAAGGATTTGTTTGCAAATATGTTCCGCCAAATGTACCTGGCTGATTTTTGATTTTATTCCAATGCCCGATGATCTCCATATTCGCCGCCTCCGCATCATCGACGATTAACTCCGGACGAGAGCCATCCATCCAAGGATTGAATTTATAATAACGATCGACTTCCTCGGTGCTTATTTTGCCAACAGGAATATCGCGCAAAATAGACTCCACGGCTTTGATGGCCGCCGACTGCCCCAATTGCATGTTGATTACATCGACCCCTTTCCCGGCAATCAAAACAGGCGCTTGCAAATTTGCCCAAGTAGGTTCAGCATAAATCAACCGAGTAGTTGACCCGCCCATCCCATCTTCTTCCAATTCCTTGGTGGCTTGATATCCCGTTTTCAACAACATATCTCCGTTGTAGGAACAATCGATATAGGATTTGGCTTTCACTAATTTCACCCCCTCCTCTGCTTGCAAACTCAATTGTTTGACCTCATTTCCTTCAACCAAACTT